>MEEC01000081.1 GCA_001724315.1 Lautropia sp. SCN 70-15
GTCGGATTCCTCGCCCGAGCCGGGCACCACCCCCGCCTGGCCGCCCCCAGCGGAACTGCCCGGCGCCGCGCCGTTCTGCCCATCGACGGCGCAGCCGGCCAGCGTCGCCAGCAGGGCAAGCGCCGATGCTGCAAGGGCCGCGCGCCTCATCGCGCCTCCGACACGGCGATGACCCTGCGCCCGCGCGCGCCCATCCGCTCGCGCAGCCGGGTGCGGTCCTGGACCTCGCCCGCCAGCTGCCCGCAGGCAGCGTCGATGTCGTCGCCACGGGTGCGCCGCACCGTGGTCACGATGCCGGCGTCGACCAGCCGTTGCGCGAAAGCCTTGATCCGCTCGGGGCGCGACTTGCGCAGCCCCGACCCCGGGAAGGGGTTGAAGGGAATCAGGTTGAACTTGCAGGGAACGGTGCGGACCAGCTCCACGAGTTCCTCGGCATGACGGTCGGAATCGTTGACACCGTCGAGCATCACGTACTCGAAGGTGATGAAGTCGCGAGGCGCGCTTTCGAGGTAGCGGCTGCAGGCCGCCATCAGCTCGGCCAGCGGGTACTTGCGGTTGAGCGGCACCAGCTCGTCGCGCAGCGCGTCGTTCGGCGCGTGCAGCGACACCGCGAGCGCCACCGGGCAGTCCTCGCGCAGCCGGTCGATCATCGGCACCACGCCCGAGGTGGACACGGTGACGCGCCGCCGGGACAGGCCGTAGGCATTGTCGTCGAGCATGATGCGCAGCGCGGTCAGCGTGGCCGCGTAGTTCTGCAGCGGCTCGCCCATGCCCATGAAGACCACGTTGCTGATGACGCGGTCTTCGGCCACGCCCTTCTCGCGGGCGTAGGCGCCCAGCGCGCGGTTGGCGTGCCAGAGCTGCGCGACGATCTCGTGCGTGTCGAGATTGCGCGAGAAGCCCTGCTTGCCGGTGGAGCAGAACATGCAGTTCACCGCGCAGCCGGCCTGGGTCGACACGCACAGCGTGCCGCGGTCGGTCTCGGGGATGAACACGGTCTCGACCGCGTTGCCGCCGCCGACGTCGAGCAGCCACTTGCGCGTGCCGTCGGCCGACACGTGGTCGCTGATGACCGCGGGCGCCTCGACGACCGCGCGCTCGCGCAGCAGTTCCCTGAATTCCCGGGCGAGATCGGTCATCGCATCGAAATCGGCCTGGCCGCGCTGGTGCAGCCAGCGCATCAGCTGGCGCGCGCGAAACGGCTTCTGCCCCCACTGCGCGCACAGGCGCGCCAGCCCGTCGGCGTCGAGGCCGAGCAGGTTCACGCGGCGCCCCTCGTGCGAAGGGGCGGCCGCGTCGGCGCTGGCAGGCAGGCTGGGCATCCCGATTGCGAAAAGGCTCGCCGACTCGCGGTTCAGCGCGAGTGGATGTTCATGGCCGGGAAGAAGAAGGCGATCTCGACCGCGGCGGTCTCGGCGGCGTCGGAGCCGTGCACCGCGTTGGCGTCGATGCTGTCGGCGAAATCGGCGCGGATCGTGCCCGGCGCGGCCTTCTTCGGATCGGTGGCGCCCATCAGATCGCGGTTCTTCAGGATGGCGCCCTCGCCTTCCAGCACCTGGACCATGACCGGGCCCGACACCATGAAGTCCACCAGGTCCTTGAAGAAGGGGCGCGCCTTGTGGACCGCGTAGAAGGCCTCGGCCTCGCCGCGCGACAGGTGCATCATGCGGGCCGCGATGACCTTCAGTCCGGCGCCTTCGAAGCGCGAGTAGATCTGTCCGATCACGTTCTTGGCGACGGCATCGGGCTTGATGATCGAGAGGGTACGTTCGACGGCCATGGCTGTTCCAGGTATCTTCCGGGAGAGGGTTTGGAAAGAAGACGCTTTGAAAAAGTCTTGAAAATGAGTGGCTTAGACCACATTTTCACGAATCTGCGCAATCGTTGAGTCTAACATACGCACCGGGGCTTTCCATGGCCCGGGCCTCGGCGCCGCCGGGGAATCGCTGCCGGCGCCGGCGCCTTGACCCAGGATTCGCGACAGGCGTGAAAGGCCGGGCCGTTCGGCCCGACGCACGCCCGTCATAGTCTTTTTTCTCACGAGGAGAACCACCTGATGGCATACGAGCAAAACCAACTGCGTGAGCCGGGTTTCGGCGGCGCGACCGGCGCACTGGGCGCCGCCACGCGCAACCGCGTCCTGCGCAACACCTACTGGCTGCTCGCACTGTCGATGATTCCGACCGTGCTGGGCGCGTACATCGGTGTCCAGGCCGGGTTCAGCTTCTTCGCCGGAAGCCCGTTCATCGGGCTGATGGTCTTCCTGGGCGTCGCCTTCGGCTTCTTCTTCGCCATCGAGAAGTTCAAGAACAGCGGCGTGGGCGTCGCCCTGCTGCTGGGCTTCACCTTCTTCATGGGCCTGATGCTCTCGCGCCTGATCGGCGCGGTGCTGGGCATGTCCAACGGCGCCAGCCTGATCATGACCGCCTTCGGCGGCACCGCCGGCGTGTTCGCGGTGATGGCCACGGTCGCCACCGTGTCCAAGCGCGATTTCACCGGCATGGGCAAGTGGCTGTTCATGGGCTTCCTGGTGATCTTCTTCGCGGCCATCGCCAACATCTGGCTGCAGATGCCGGCGCTCACGCTGACCGTGTCCGCCCTGGCCATCCTGATCTTCTCGGCCTTCATCCTGGTGGACCTGCAGCGGATCGTGCAGGGCGGCGAGACCAACTACGTGACCGCCACGCTGTCCATCTACCTGAGCGTCTACAACGTGTTCAGCAACCTGCTGATGATGCTGGGCATCTTCGGCGGGAACGACGATTGACCGGCGCCGCGGGCGTCCTTCGGGGCGTCCACGGCATTGACGGGCCGCCTTCGGGCGGCCTTCTTTTTTTGCTCTTCCCCTCCCCCCTTCCCCCCGGCCTAGGCCTTCTGTAGCCTTGCCCGATGGAGCCAGATCGACCGAGCATCTCCGTCATGAACGCGCCCACCGCCCCTTCCCGCCTCAAGCTCACCCTTGCCCAGTACCGGGCCATGGGCGAGCACGGCATCCTGCCCAGGGGCTTGCGCGTGGAGCTGATCGACGGGGAGATCATCGAGATGGCGCCGATCGGACCGCCTCATGCCGGCGCCCTGAACAGGGTCAACAGTCTGCTCGTCAGCTTGTGCGAGGGTCGCGCAGTCGTCTCGCCCCAGCATCCGCTGGAGATCGACGACCACAACGAGCCGGAGCCCGACCTGTGCCTGCTGCGCTGGCGCGAGAGCTTCTACGCGGACCGGCATCCGCTGCCCGCAGACGTGCTGCTTCTCATCGAGATTGCCGACAGTTCGCTGCGCTACGACGGCACCACCAAGCTATCGCTCTATGCGCGGGCCGGCGTGCCGCGTTACTGGATCGTCGACGTGCGCGAGCAATCGGCCGCGGAATGGACGAAGCCCGACAGCGGGCGATATCTTGTGCAGCGGCGTCTGCGCGCCGGCGACCGGATCGCGCTCGGCGATCCGGGCTCGCCCCTCGAGGGACTCGAAATCGAGGTGGCGGATCTGCTCGGTGCGCCCCCCGCCAACTGAGACGGGGCTGCAGACGGCTCAGGCCTTTCTCACGCCGAGCAGCACGCTCGACGCCTTGAACAGCGCGGTCGCGCTGCTGCCTGGAACCAGGCCCAGGGAGGCCACGCTCGACTGCGTGACGATCGCCACGATGCTGTCGCCGCCGGGAATCTCGATCACGATCTCGCCGTTCACCGCGCCGGGGGTCACCGAGCGAACCTTGCCCTCCAGGCTGTTGCGGGCCGACAGCCGCACGTCGTGCAGGTCGGTGGCCACGATTACCGACGAGGCCTTGATGAGCGCGAACGCGTCGACGCCGGGCTTCAGCCCCAGCGCCTCGGTGCTCTCGTGCGTCACGGTGGCGACGATCCTTGCGCCGCCGCGCAGCGCCAGTTCGATCTCGTCGTTGACGGCGCCGCCGCGGATGGCAGCGACGGTTCCTTGCAGGCAATTTCGGGCACTGGTCTTCATGGTGGGACTCCCCTGGTGACGAGCCGGCCGCCGACGGCCGACTGCCGAAAATTCAGGCTGTCTCGAGTCGGGCGGCCGCGTCCTCGCCCGCCCCGTCGGCCGGCTCGAACACCGCGATCGACTCGACATGCGAGGTCTGCGGGAACATGTTGACCGCGCCGGCGGCCTTCAGCGCGAAGCCGCCCTGGTGCACCAGCACCGCCGCGTCGCGCGCCAGCGTGGCGGGGTTGCAGGACACGTAGACGATGCGGCGCGGCTTCACCGGATCCGCCGCCAGCACCTTGGCGACCTCGAGCGCGCCTTCGCGCGGCGGGTCGATCAGCACGCGGTCGAAGCGCCCCAGTTCCGCCCAGGCCTGCGGCGTGAGCTCGAACAGGTTGGCGGTCCGGAAACTCGTGCGCGCCGCCAGCCCGTTGAACGCCGCGTTCTCCTGTGCGCGCTGCGTGAGCACCGGGCTGCCTTCGATGCCGACCACCTCGCGCGCCAGCGTGGCGAGCGGCAAGGTGAAGTTGCCCAGTCCGCAGAACAGGTCGGCAATCCGCTCGCCGGACTGCGGCGCGAGCAGCCGCAAGGCGCGCGAGACCAGCACCTCGTTGATGCGGTGATTGACCTGCGTGAAGTCGGTGGGCCGGTAGGGCATGTCGACGCCGAACTCGGCCAGCCGGTAGCCGAGCTGCGAGGCCGCGTCGCTGGCGGCCGGTGCGCCGTCGCGCGCGCACAGCAGGCGGATCGAATCCGGGCCCTTGGGCTGCAGCCAGAGCTCGACGCGCTCGCGCGCCGCGAAGGCGAGCAGCCTGGCCCGATCCTCGTCGGTGGGCGGCTCGAGCAGGCGCAGCACCAGCGCGATCAGCAGCTCGCCCTGCCCCGCGGAATCGGCGGCGCCGGGCGCGGCATCGGCGGCGCCGGGCGCGGCATCGGCGGCGCCGGGCGCGGCATCGCGCTCGATGGCCGACTCGCCGATCGCCAGCTCGATCTGCGGCAGCCGGTCGCGCAGGCTCAGCGAGCCGACCAGCTCGCGCAAGGGCAACAGCAGGGCTGACATCCGCGCCGGCAGCACGTGGCACTCGCGCATGTCGGCCACGTAGCTCGAGCCCTTCTCGTGGAAGCCGACCAGCACGCCGCCCTTCTTGACGACGTTGCGCACCGACAGCCGCGCCCGGTAGCGATAGCCCCAGGGCGGGCCGGCGATCGCGCGCAGCACGGTCCCGGGCCTGACCTTGCCGATGTGCCAGAGCTGGTCCTCGAGGGCCCGCTGCTTGATCGCGAGCTGGGCGCGCGGTTCCAGGTGCTGCATCGAGCAGCCGCCGCACACGCCGAAGTGCGGACAGCGCGGCGTCACCCGGGCGTGCGACTCGCGCAGGATCTCGAAGGCCTGGGCCACGTCGAAGCGGGGCTTGCGGCGCACGACGGCAGCGCGCACCCGCTCGCCGGGCAGCGCCCCGCGCACGAACACCACCTTGCCCTCGTGATGGGCGATGCCGTTGGCTTCCAGGTCGAGCGACTCGATGTCGACCTCGATCGGCTCGCCGATCGCGCCGCGGATCTCGGGCATGGTGCTCACTGCGGGCTCACTTCGTGCTCAGGATTGCGGCCAGGCGTCGAGGAACTCGCGCCAGTGCGCGGCGCCGCCGTCGGCCAGCGCAGCGAGCGCCTCGCGCAGCGCGGCAACTTCGGCGGCGTAGCGATCGGGCGTGAACAGGCCGCGCATGAGCTGGAAACGGGCGAACATCAGCCAGGTGTTGGCCACGTCGGTCTCGCAGTAGTCGCGAATCTCGCCGATCCGGCCCTCACGGAAGGCCGGCCAGACCTGCGAGCCGTCCATCCCCATCTTGCCGGGGAAGCCGCACAACTTGGCGAGCTCGTCGAGCGGCGCGTTGGCGCGCGGCGTGAACAGCGCGAGCTGGTCCATCAGGTCCAGGTGCCGCGTGTGGTAGCGGCTCAGGTAGTTGTTCCACTTGAAGTCGCGGTCCTCGTCGCCGCTCTCCCAGTAGCGCGGCGCCTGCACGCCGTGAATCAGCCCGCGGTAGTGGAGCACCTGCAGGTCGAAGCCGCCGCCGTTCCAGCTGACCAGTTGCGGCGTGAAGCGGTCGATCAAGCCGAAGAACTGCTGGACCAGCTTGCCTTCGCCGTCCTCGGGCGTGCCCAGGCACTTCACGTGAAAGCCGCGCGCATCGTGCATCAGGCAGGCGATCGCCACCACCTTGTGCAGATGGTGCGGCAGGAAGTCGCTGCGCCCGTCGGTCTTCTCGAGCTGGCGCGCGAACGCGAGCTCGACGACTTCGTCGTCGGGCAGTGCTGCGTCGATGCCCCAGGCGCTGCGCAGGCCCTGCGCGTCGGGGATCGTCTCGATGTCGAAGACGAGGGTCGGCGTCACTTCAGCGCGCCGGCAGGTAATCGGACGGGTCGACCGGCTTGCCCTGCTTGCGGATCTCGAAGTGCAGCTTGGGCCGGTCGGCGCCCGAGTCGCCCAGCTCGGCGATCCGCTGCCCGCGCTTGACGTTGGCGCCTTCCTTGACCAGCAGCGCGCGGTTGTGCGCGTAGACCGACAGCGTGTCGTTGTCGTGCTTGACGATCAGCAGGTTGCCGTAGCCGCGCGGCCCCGGCCCGCTGAAGATCACGCGGCCATCGGCGGCCGCCACCACGGGGTCGCCAGGCTTGCCGCCGATCGACACGCCCATGCTGCGCGGCTCGGCGAAGCCCTGCAGCACCGGGCCCGAGGCCGGCCAGATGAACCCGCGCGCGGACGGCGCGCCGGCCGAGGACACCGTCTTGCCGGCATCGGGCTCGAGCGGCTGCGGCTTGAGGGGTTGCGGGGTGCCCGGCCGGGACGCGCCCGGCTCGGCCACGGGCGGCTGCGCCTGCTTCAGCTTCGCGAGCAGGGCATCGGAGTACGGCTGCTTGGCCGCGCTCGGCTCGGTGCGGATCGGGCCGCCGGCGATCCCCGGCGCCGTCGGCGACAGCGGCCGCGACACGCTGCCCGGCGCGCCCGGCAGGGGCCGGCTCTCGGCCGAGGCGGACGGCATCGGCACCGCCGGCACCGGGGTGACGATCGGGCCGTCGGCCGGCGGCGCCTCGGCCGAGGGCGCGGGGGCGACCGCAGGCGCGGCCGGCGGGGGCACCGAGCTCTTGGCCGGCGAGACCGGCTCGCGGCGAACGATGGGCGCGGGGTGCGGGCTGGTGCAGCCCGCGAGCACGGCGGCCGCGAGCACGGCGATGATCGTGCCGCGCATCGGCAGGCGCGGGGAGTTCGTCCCGGTAGAGCTTCGGAGCAGGCTCGGCGCGTGCGCGATGCGGACGCCGACGCCCTCATGAATTTTCGTCATGACTGTGACGCGCCGCGAGCGGCGCACTCGGTTGACGGAGGAGAAACACCAACGGCGGCGGAACCCGAAAACCCCGGGACCGCCTCAGGTCGTGCCGGTGCGCAACGGGACGAATCGTACCGCATCGAGAACGGTGAGCTGCCATTCTCCCGCCGACACCCGCTCGACCAGGTGCAGCGCCTGGCGGCCGCCGCTGGCGACCGGCGCCACCAACCGCGCGCCCACCCGCATCTGTTCGAGCAGCGGCTCGGGCACCGCATCGCCGGCCGCGGCCACGACGATCGCGTCGTAGGGCGCGCCTTGCGCCACGCCCTGGTGGCCGTCGCCGAAGGCCAGCCGCAGGTTGGACAGGCGCAGGCTGCGAAGATTGGCGCGGGCCTGCTCGTGAAGGCCGCGCACCCGCTCGATCGACACCACCTGGCCGAAGACGCGGGCCATGACCGCGGCCTGGTAGCCGCAGCCGGTGCCGACCTCGAGCGCCTGCGCCGCCGATCGGCGGGCCCGCGGAAGATGCGCGGCGGCCAGCTCGATCATGCGCGCCACGGTGCTGGGCTTGGAGATCGTCTGGCCGTGGCCGATGGGCAGCGCCACGTCCTCGTAGGCGCGGCTGGCCAGCGCCGGCTCGACGAACTGGTGCCGCGGCACCTGCATCAGCGCGTCGAGCACCTGCGGGTCGCGCACCCCGGTGCGCGACAGGCCCTCGACCATGTTCGCGCGCGCCCGGTCGGAGGCCAGCCCGAGCCCGCTGGGCGGCAGCGGCGACGCGCTGGTTGCGCGGGAAGGCGCCATCGCGCCGCTGCGCTGAGCGGGCTTGCCGCCGCTCAGGGTCGGCGGCAGCGAAGCCATCCACGGCGGTCTGCGCGTCATCGGTCGAAAGGAAACGGGTTGCCCGGGCGGCGGAAACTGGCGGATCGGACTTTCGGGCTCACGATGCCGGGGTGTCGAGCCAGCGCTCGACCTCGGGCAATTGCTTCACGCCGGTCAGGTCGATGTCCAGCGGGGTGATCGAGACCCAGTTGTTCTCGATCGCGTGGAAATCGGTGCCGGGCCCGGCCTCGCGTGCGCCGCCCGCGGGACCGATCCACCAGATCGTGTCGCCGCGCGGACTGCGCTCGCGGATCACCGGCTCGGCCAGATGGCGCTTGCCCAGCCGGGTCACGCGGGTGCCCTGCAGGGCCTCGGCCGGGCAGGAAGGGATGTTGACGTTGAGCAGCGTGCCGGGCAGCGGCCTGCGCACCCAGCGGGCGATCACCTCGCGCGCCACCTTCGCGGCGACGTCGAGGTGGCGGTAGCCCTTCCTCGCGCTCGAGAAGGCGATCGCCGGCACGCCGAGCAGGTAGCCCTCGGTGGCGGCCGCCACCGTGCCGGAGTAGATCGTGTCGTCGCCCATGTTGGCGCCGTCGTTGATGCCCGACAGGACCAGGTCGGGCTTGTGCTCGAGCAGGCCGGTGACCGCCACGTGCACGCAGTCGGTCGGCGTGCCGTTCACGTAGAGGAATCCGTTGGCCGCCGCCCTGACCGACAGCGGCCGGTCGAGCGTGAGCGAATTGGAGGCGCCGCTGCGATCCCGTTCCGGTGCGATGACGGTCACCTCGCCGAACTCCCGCGCGACCGCGGCGAGCGCCTCGATGCCGGGAGAGAAATAGCCGTCGTCGTTGCTGATCAGGATGCGCATGGCCGGATTCTATCGAATCGCCGCCGCGCGCCGCTCACCCCTCGGCGGGCCAGTCACGGATGTAGGCCTTCAGCATCCGGTTCTCGAAACCCTGCTCTTCGAGCACCGCCTTGGCCACGTCGTGAAAGGAGATCACGCCGAGCAGGATTTCGCCGTCCATGACCGGCATGTAGCGCTGGTGGTGCTCGAGCATCAGCCGGCGCAGCTCGTTGACCTCCATGGCCGGCGCGGCGACCTGCGGCTCGGGGTTCATGACGTCGCGAACGACGATCTCGGCCACCGGCGGCGTGGGTCCGGATCGATGCTCGAGCTGGCGCTTGGCCAGCACGCGCAGCACCTCGCGGAAGGTGAGCATGCCGGCGAGCTTGCCGCGCTCCATGACCACCAGCGAGCCGATGTCGTGCTCGGCCATCGTGACCACGCAATCGGACAGCATGGTGTCGGGCGTGACCGTGAACAGCGTGTTGCCCTTGACTCGAAGAACCTCGCTGACCTGCATGGTGTCACCTCGCCAGTTCGTGTCCGATCACGGCCGATGCTATCCCATCCGCGCGGTCCGCGGAATGGCGCGACGGCCGGTTCAGCTACGGCCGGGAACGGGCGCCGCGGGCGCCGCGGGCGGCGCGGGCGCCGGGCGCCGCTCCAGGCAGGCGAGGATCTGCGTGGCGAGCGCGTCTTCGGTGTAGGGCTTGGTCAGGAAGACGTCGACGCCCGCCTCCAGCGCGAGGGTCTTGTGGCGTTCCGAATATCGCGAAGTGATCATGATCACCGCCACATTGGCGCTGCGGGGGTCGGCCCGCAACGCCCGGACGAACTCCAGCCCGTTCATCCGGGGCATCTCCATGTCGACCAGTGCCAGGTCGGGCACACGGCGCCGCACCCGTTCCAGCGCCTCGATGCCGTCGGCCGCGCCGTCGACCTCGAAACCGAGGTCGCGCACGAAGATCTCGGTGGTCCGGCGAACGCTGACCGAATCGTCG
>MEEC01000082.1 GCA_001724315.1 Lautropia sp. SCN 70-15
CCTGCCTGGCCGGGGTAGCGGGCCGGGCAGGCGCGCCGCCGCGGCCGGCGCCTCCGCCCGCACCGGGCTCCGAGACGGGCAGCTGACTGGGGCTCTGGCCCAGCCGCTCGATCACCGCCTGCGAGAAGGCCGCGGTGCCCAGGGTGCGGACGGTCGCCGGGCCCGCCATGTCGGCGGTGTGCAGGCCGTCTTCGAGCGTGCGCAGCCAGGCGTTGCGGATCCTGGACGCCACCTGCGGCTGGCCGATGTGCACCAGCATCATCACCGCCGCCTGCAGCAGTCCGCTCGGGTTCGCAAGGTCCCGGCCGGCGATGTCGGGCGCGCTGCCGTGGATCGCCTCGAACATCGCGGCGCCGGTGCCGATGTTCGCGCTGCCGGCCAGGCCCACGCTGCCGGCGACCTCGGCCGCGATGTCGCTGAGGATGTCGCCGTACAGGTTGGGCGTCACGATCACGTCGAAGCGCTCGGGGCGGGTCGCCAGGCGGGCCGCGCCGATGTCGACGATCAGCCTGTCCTTGGCGATCTCCGGGTAGCCGGCGCCGATCTCCTCGAAGACCCGGTAGAACAGGCCATCGGTCAGCTTCATGATGTTGTCCTTCACCATGCAGGTGACCTTGCGCCGGCCGTTCGCCCGCGCGTACTCGAACGCGTGCCGGATGACCCGCTCGCAGCCCGGCCGGCTGACCAGCTTCAGGCACTGGTAGACCTCGGCCGTCTGGCGGTGCTCGATGCCGGCGTACAGGTCCTCCTCGTTCTCGCGCACGATCACCACGTCCATCCCGGGGTGGTTCGTGGGCACCCAGGGCGCGTAGGCGGTGCAGGGCCTCAGGTTCGCGTACAGCCCGAGCGTCTTGCGCAGCGTCACGTTCAGGCTCTTGTAGCCGCCGCCCGACGGGGTCGTGACCGGCGCCTTCAGCAGCACGCGGGTCGCCCGCAGCACGTCCCAGGCCTCGGGCGCGATGCCCGCGCTGTGGCCGGCCAGGTAGACCGCTTCGCCGAGCTCGATGCGCTGCGGCGCGATGGTCGCGCCGGCGGCCGCGAGGATGCGCAGCGTGGCGTCCATGATCTCGGGGCCGATGCCGTCGCCCCAGGCCACGGCGATCGGCACCGCTGGCATGCCGGGTTGCAGGGAGTCGAGGGCGGGGAGCGCGTCGCGTTTCATGGTTCGGGTGTCGCATCGGGTTGGAACGCCCGAACTGTAGACAGCGGCCCTTCCATTGGAAAATACTTTGTTTTCATCCGATACATAGAGAAACATCTATGCATTCGAATCGCTCGCGCCGCCTGTCTCGCGTCACCCCCCAGCAGCTGCGCGCCTTCGAGGCGACCGCCCGCCTGCTCTCGGTCACCGGCGCGGCGCGGGAGCTCCATCTCACCCAGCCGACCGTCAGCGTGCAGCTTCGCGAGCTGGCCGCCGCGGTCGGCGAGCCGCTGTTCGAGAGCGCGGGCCGGGGCATCCGCCTCACCCAGGCGGGCGAGGCGCTCCAGCAAACGGCCGGCGAGCTCAACGACTGCTGGCGCCGCTTCGAGTCCCGGCTGGCGGAGCTGAGCGGGCTGGTGCGCGGCAGCCTCAGGATCGCCGCGGTCACCACGGCCGAGTACTTCGTGCCGGACCTGGTCGGGCCCTTCGCCGCGGCCCATCCCGGCGTGGAGATCGAGCTCGCGGTCGAGAACCGGGACGGCGTGGTCGCGCGGCTTCAGCGCGGGATCGACGACATGGCGGTGATGATGATGCCGCCCGAAGACCTGCCGCTCGACCGGCAGCCCTTCCTGGACAATCCGCTCGTGGTGATCGCGCCGGCCGGGCACCGGCTGGCGGGCAAGCGCCTGCGGCTGGCTTCGCTGGCGGGCGAGCGCTGGCTGATGCGCGAGCCCGGCAGCGGCACCCGGATGGCCGCGGAGCGGCACTTCGCCGAGCTCGGATTCGAGCCGAAGGTCGCGATGAGCCTGGGCAGCAACGAGGCGATCAAGCACGCGGTCGCCGCCGGCCTGGGCATCGCCCTGCTGTCGATGGTCGCGGTGCGCCCGCCGGTCGGCCGCGCCGCGGCAACGACGGCCGAGGGCCTGGAGATCCTGAAGGTGTCCGGCTTCCCGCTGCGCCGGCGCTGGTCGGTGGTATGGCGGCGCGACCGGCCGCTGACGATCGCGGCGCGGCGCTTCATCGAGCACCTGGGCGCCGCGCGCGAGCTTCGCGCTCCGCGCGGGGCGCGCGCCTGAGCCTGGTCAGTCCTGCAGCGACTTCCACATCTCGATGTCGCGCTCCGCGGTCCAGATCCGCGGGTGCTTGATGCCCTGCGCCTCGTCGACCGCGCGGGTCACGTCGAAGGGCAGGCAGTGCTCGTAGATGAATACCTTGCCGAACACCGGGTCCATCACCTTGCGCGTGTCCGCGAAGATGTCCTTCAGCGGCTTGCCCGCGGCCACCCCGGCCTTCGCGGTGGAGAAGAGGTCGGTGACCCACTTCTTCGTGTAGTCGATCGCCTTGTTGGCGTCGGCGTTGTTCTCGAGCGCCGGGCCGCGACCGGGCACCAGCTTTTCGGGTTTCATCGCGCGCAGCGCCTCGAGCGTGGCGGGCCACTCCTCGAGCTGGGCGTCGCCGGTGTACACGCCCGCGTTGTACTCGACCAGGTCGCCCGAAAAGCAGATCTTCTGCGACGGAATCCACGCGATGGTGTCGCCCTTGGTGTGGCCGGGGCCGATGTGCATCAGCTTCACCTCGAGCTTGCCCAGGTGCAGCGTCAGCTCGCGCTCGAAGACCATGGTGGGCCAGGTCAGGCCGGGGATCGACTCCACTGCCTGGAAGAGCCGCGGGAAGCGCTCGATCTCCGATTTCATGTCGGCCTCGCCGCGCTCGACGATCAGCTCCCAGGTGCCGCGCGAGGCGATGATCTCGGTCGCGCCCTCGGCGAAGTAGGCCGAGGCGCCGAGCACGCGCACCGCGTGGTAGTGCGACAGCACCACGTACTTGATCGGCTTGTCGGTGACCTCGCGGATGTGCCGGATCAGCTGCTGCGCCATGACCGGCGTGGCCGTGGTGTCGATCACCATGACCGCGTTGTCGCCGATGATCACGCCCGAGTTCGGGTCGCCTTCCGCGGTGAACGCGTAGGCGTTGTCCGACAGCTTCGTGAAGGCGGTCTTCTTCTCGGTCAGGTCGCCCTTCGAGGCGAATTGCTTGCTCATCCGGAGATCTCCTGTTGCGTTGCGTCGATCGGGCCTGCCGCGGGCCGCGGGGCGCCCGGGCTCGCGGCGCTTCCGGGCAGGCCGTCCAGCCCGCGCTCCCACAGGGCGATGACCAGTTCGGCGTACTGCTCGTGCGTCATCGGGCCGTCGGGGCGCAGCCAGGCGAAGGTGAAGTTGATCATGCCGAGCAGGGCCATGGTCAGCGGCTTGCGGCTGCCAGCCGCCATGCGCGCCGGCCATCCGCGCTCCAGCGCGTCCGCGAAGGCTTCGACGATCTCGCGTTCGCGCGCGCGGATGCGCTCGCGCAGCGGCTCATCGAGGAACTTCACGTCGTTCAGCAAGGCCACATGATACGCGCGGGAATGCCGGTACTCGGCCAGGAAGGCGCGGACCAGCGCGCGGACCTCGTCGCGCGGCGCGAGCCCGCGCGCGCGGGTCGATTCGACGATCGCCGCCAGCCTGTCGGTGTAGCGATCCAGCGAGTCGAACAGGATCGCTTCCTTGCTCGGGTAGTAGTGGTAGAGCCCGGCCTTCGAGGTGCCGCAGGCCTCGGCGAGCGCGGCCATCGAGGCGCTCGGATAGCCGATCTCGGCGAAGGCCTGGACCGCGCGGCCCAGGATCCGGTCGCGCTGCGCGTCGTAGTCGGCGGCTCGGGGTCGGGCCATCTTCGCTCGTTCGTGCGGTGCGCGCGCCTCAGCGCTCGTCGTAGCTGATGACCACGCGCTCGCTGACCGGATGCGACTGGCAGGTGAGCACGAAGCCGGCCGCGATCTCGTGCGGCTCGAGCGTGTAGTTGCGCTCCATCCGGACCTCGCCCTCCAGCACGCGCGCGCGGCAGGTGCAGCACACGCCGCCCTTGCAGGCGTAGGGCAGGTTCATGCCGGCAGCGAGCCCGGCGTCCAGGATCGCCTCGCCCTCGAAGGGCACCTTCAGGCGCCGGGTCTTGCCGTCGACGACCAGCTCGACCTCGGCGCGCGGCGCGTCGTCGGCCGGGGCGGCCTGGAGCGATCCGGCGGCCGGCAGCGGCACGCCGAAGCGCTCGATGTGGATGCGGGCGGGATCCACGCCGGCGCCGCGCAGCGCGGCCTCCGCCGCGTTCATCATCGGGTCGGGCCCGCAGACGAAGGCCTCGTCGATCGAGGCGGCGGGGATCAGCGTGTCGAGGAACTCGCGGCACTTGGCCTCGTCGAGCAGGCCGTTCAGCAGCTCGACTTCGTGCGGCTCCTCGGACAGCACGTGGTAGAGCCGCAGGCGGCCCATGTAACGGTTCTTCAGGTCCTCGAGCTGCTCGACGAACATGATGGTGGGCGTGCCGCGGTTGCCGTAGACCAGCGTCAAGCGGCTCTCCGGCTCGGCCTCGAGGATCGTGCCGATCAGCGACATCATCGGGGTGATGCCCGAGCCGCCGGCGAAGCCCACGTGGTGGCGGGACCGTTCCGGCTGCAGCGGCACGCCGAAGCGTCCGTCGGGCGTCATCACGTCGAGCGCCTGCCCGGGACTCACCGTGTCGGCCAGCCAGTTCGAGAAGCGCCCGCCGGGCACGCGCCGGACCGCGACCCGCAGCTCGCCGCGGCGCTCGTAGTCCTGCAGCGGCACGCAGATCGAGTAGGAGCGCCGCAGCTCCTCCTCGCCCAGCGTGGCCCGCAGCGTGAGGAACTGCCCCGGCCGGAAGCGGTAGGCCTCGTGCAGCGCCTCGGGCACCTCGAAGGCGATCGACAGGCTGTCGGCGGTCTCGGCGCGTCGCTCGCGCACCTTCAGCGAATGGAACTGCGGTGTCATCGTCGGCTCGTCGGGCTCGGGGTCCAGGGGTCGAAGCGTCAGCAGGGCTCGAAGCGTCGGCGGGGCTCGCAGCCTCAGTACGGCTTGAAGTAGTCGAAGGGCTCGCGGCAGGCCAGGCAACGGTAGTGCGCCTTGCACGGGGTCGAGCCCCAGCGGCTCACCTGCTCGACCTCGCCGCTGCCGCAGCGCGGACAGGCGGGCGGCGTGCGCGCGCCGCAGGCCGCCGAGCAGGCCGGCGGCGCGATGCCGTAGTCGCGCAGCTTGCGGCGCGCGTCCTCGCCGATCCAGTCGGTGCTCCAGGCCGGCGCCAGCACGGTGCGCACGCGAGCGTCGGCGAAGCCGGCCGCGTCGAGCGCCTCGCGCACCTGCGCAGCGATCGCCTCGGTGGCCGGGCAGCCGCTGTAGGTCGGCGTCAGCAGCACCAGCGGCGCGCCGTCGTCGAGCGCGACGTCGCGCAGGATGCCGAGGTCGGCCAGGGTGACCACCGGGATCTCGGGGTCGGGGATCGCCCCGACGATCGCGCGGATCGTCTCGAGCCGCGCGATCGCGGCGGGGTCGGCTATGGCGTTCACCAGGTCGCCTCCGGATGCGCGCGGGCGAGCGACTGCATCTCGGCCAGCAGGTAGCCCAGGTGCTCGCCGTGCAGGCCGCGCTTGCCGGCGCTCAGGAACGCGCTGTCCTCGGGCCAGCGCAGCGTGGCCTCCTCGGCCAGCGCACGCATCCGCGCGAGCCAGGGCTCGCGCAGGGCCGCGCAATCCACGCCCAGGCCGCTGGCGGCGGCCTCGTCGTCGAGCGCGTCCGCCGCGAACCACTCGTTCGCGTAAGGGGCCAGCGAGTCGAGCGCGCGCTGGGCGCGCGCGTGCGACTCGTCGGTGCCGTCGCCGAAGCGGATCGTCCAGTCCGACGCGTGCTCGAGGTGGTAGCGCGCCTCCTTCAGCGACTTGGCGGCGATCGCGGCCAGCCCGGCGTCGGCGGAGCGCGACAGCCGCTCCCAGAGCTCGACCGCCCAGGCCGAGTACATCGCGTTGCGCACGATCGTGAAGGCGTAGTCGGGGTCGGCCGCGCCGGCCGAGGCCACGCCGCTGTTGGGCAGTTCCAGCATCGTGAAGTTGCGGAACTCGGGCACGCCGCGGAAATAGGCGTAGCGGTCCTCGCTGGCGTCGCCGCCGGCCAGTTCTGCCGCGCGCTGGTACAGCAGGCGCGCCTGGCCGAGCAGGTCGAGCGCGATGTTGGCCAGCGCGAGGTCCTCCTCGAGCACCGGCCCGTGGCCGCACCACTCGGACAGCCGGTGCGAGAGCACAAGCGGGCTGTCGGCCAGCCGCAGCAGGTACTCGACGTGTCTTTCGCGGGGGATCATCGCGCCTCGGGTCCTCACATGTGGCCGACTTCGTCGGGCAGCACGTAGAAGGTCGGATGCCGGTAGACCTTGTCGGCCATCGGGTCGAAGAAGGCTTCCTTGTCTTCGGGGGCCGAGGCGGTGATCGCCGCCGAGGGGACCACCCAGATCGACACGCCTTCCTGGCGCCGCGTGTACACGTCGCGCGCCATCCGCAGGGCCTGCTGCGCGTCGGCCGCATGCAGGCTGCCGCAGTGCTTGTGCTCCAGGCCCTGCTTGCTGCGGATGAAGACTTCCCACAGCGGCCATTCCTTGCTCGGATCGCTCATCGTGTGCTCCGTTTTCCGGGGGTGCCGTGCGTCAGGCCGCCTGCCTGGCGCGCTGCGCGCGCTTTCGCGCGTGCGCCAGCGCCGCCTCGCGCACCCAGGCGCCGTTGGCCTGGGCGCGCCGGCGGGTCTCCAGCCGCTCGCGGTTGCAGGGGCCGTCGCCGTTGACCACGCGCCAGAACTCGCTCCAGTCGATCGGCCCGTGGTCGTAGTGGCCGCGCTCGGCGTTCCACTTCAGGTCCGGGTCGGGAATCCTCAGCCCCAGCAGCTCGGCCTGCGGCACGGTGGCATCGATGAACTTCTGCCGCAGGTCGTCGTTGGAGATGCGCTTGATCCCCCACTTCATCGTCTGCGCGGAGTGCACCGATTCGGCGTCGCTCGGCCCGAACATCATCACCACCGGCCACCACCAGCGGTCCAGCGCCTCCTGGGCCATCGCCTTCTGCGCGGCCGTGCCTCGGCACAGCGCGAGCATCAGCTCGTAGCCCTGGCGCTGGTGGAAGGACTCCTCCTTGCAGATCCGGATCATCGCGCGGGCGTAGGGGCCGTAGGAGCAGCGGCACAGCGGGATCTGGTTCATGATCGCCGCGCCGTCGACCAGCCAGCCGATGCAGCCCATGTCGGCCCAGCTCAGCGTCGGGTAGTTGAAGATCGACGAGTACTTGGCCTTGCCGGAGAGGAGCGCCTCGACCATCTCGTCGCGCGAGACGCCCAGGGTTTCCGCCGCCGAGTACAGGTAGAGCCCGTGACCGCCCTCGTCCTGGACCTTGGCGAGCAGGATGGCCTTGCGGCGCAGGCTGGGCGCGCGGGTGATCCAGTTCCCCTCGGGGAGCATGCCGACCACCTCGGAATGCGCGTGCTGCGAGATCTGCCGGACCAGCGTGCGACGGTACGCTTCGGGCATCCAGTCCTGAGGCTCGATCTTGCGGTCGGCCTCGATGGCCGAGTCGAATGCCTGCTGCCGGGCCGGATCGGCCGGCGAGTCGCTCGCGCCGGCAGCCGTGCGCTCCCTGGGAGGCTGGCCGGGCAGGTCGATGGCCTGGGTATACATCGGGGGTTCTCCGGTGAGGCGGGCGGCACGATACGCAAAGGCCGTAGGATCCCGTCGGGCGGGATCCCTTTTCCCAGGACTTTATATCCCGACCGGCCGGTCGGTCAACAAACAGGGAGCTTCTCTTGAAAATCACCGATCTGCGCGTGCACGTGCTGCAGAGCCCGCTCGACCAGCCCTTCGCCTTCTCCCAGGGCTGGGTCGGCCGCCGCTCGGCGACCCTGGTCGAGGTCGCGACGGACAGCGGCCTGACCGGCTGGGGCGAGGCCTTCGCGCAAGGGCTCGAGCCGCCGCAGATCGCCGCCGCGGTCATCGAGCACGCGCTGCGCCCGCTGGTGCTGGGCGCGAACCCGCTCGACATCGAGGTCCTCTGGCACCGGATGTACCACCAGACCCGCGACTACGGCCGCAAGGGCTCGGTGATCGCGGCCATCAGCGCGGTCGACATCGCCCTGTGGGACCTGGCCGGCAAGCACTACCGCGAGCCGGTGCACCGCCTGCTGGGCGGCGCCTTCCGGGACCGGGTCCAGCCCTACGCGACCGGCTTCTATCGCCTTCGCGGCCAGGGCGAGGCGCCCCGCCTGGCCGACGAGGCGCTGGCCCACTTCGAGGCCGGCTTCCGGCTGATGAAGGTCAAGCTCGGCTACGGCGTGGACGACGACATCGCGGTGATCCGCGCGGTCGCCCGGGCAATCGAGGGCCGCGGCGTCACGCTGATGGTCGACACCAACCACGCCTACGGCCGCGCCGAGGCCCTGCGCCTGGGCTACGTGCTCGACGAGCTCGACCTGCGCTGGTACGAGGAGCCGGTGGCGCCCGAGGACATCGACGGCTATTGCGAGCTGCGGGCGCGCCTGCGCACGCCGATCGCCGGCGGCGAGAACGAGCACACGCTGCACGGCTTCCGCGAGCTCCTCGGCCGCCACGCGGTCGACATCGCCCAGCCCGACGTGGGCTCGTGCGGCGGGCTGACCGCCGCCCGTCACATCGTCGCGCTCGCCCAGGCCAACGGAATCGAGGTCAACCCGCACGTCTGGGGCTCGGCGGTGGCGCAGGCCGCCTCGCTGCACCTGATCGCGGCCTTGCCGGTGGCCCATCACTCGGTCTTCGCCCGGCCGCCGGTGCTCGAGTACGACCGCTCGTCTCACCCCTTCCGGCGCGAGCTGGTGACCGAGCCGATCGAGATGACCGACGGCGCCGTGCCGGTGCCGCAAGGCCCGGGGCTGGGCATCACCCTGCGCGCCGAGACCCTGGATCGGTTCCGGATTCGCTGAGCCCGCCTTGCGCCGATGCCACGCCCGGTTCGGCGCCAATTGACAGGTTCGCGGAACCGGGACATAATCAGCGGTTCCCTGGAGGGGTGCCCGAGTGGCTAAAGGGGGCAGACTGTAAATCTGTTGGCTTACGCCTACGTTGGTTCGAATCCAACCCCCTCCACCAGGTTTCTCCGGCGTTCGCCGGGCGTCCGGGTCTCGATTGCCGCCGCTGGTCGGTCGTGCAGCGGGCGCGGATGGCCGGTCGGCTGTCGGGGTCCGGGGAGTGCGGTGCGGCAGCCCGGGCGGGTGTAGCTCAATGGTAGAGCAGAAGCCTTCCAAGCTTACGACGAGGGTTCGATTCCCTTCACCCGCTCCATCCGGCTCCGCGCGGCATCGAGAGAGCTGGGTTTTTGCAGGTTTCGCCCATGTGGCTCAGTGGTAGAGCACTCCCTTGGTAAGGGAGAGGTCGCGCGTTCGATCCGCGCCATGGGCACCACAATTCGGATTCGCCGGGAAAGCCTGTCGGCCCGGCGCGATCGCATCGTCATCAGGCTGGCACCATCTAGCATCGGGAGTCTTGCATGGCTAAGGGAAAGTTCGAGCGTACGAAGCCGCACGTGAACGTGGGGACGATCGGTCACGTTGACCATGGCAAGACGACGCTGACGGCGGCGATCACGACGGTGCTGTCGAAGCAGTTTGGCGGCGAGGCGAAGGGCTACGACCAGATCGACGCGGCGCCGGAAGAGAAGGCGCGCGGGATCACGATCAACACGGCGCACGTGGAGTACGAGACGGCGAACCGTCACTATGCGCACGTGGACTGCCCGGGTCACGCGGACTACGTGAAGAACATGATCACGGGCGCGGCGCAGATGGACGGCGCGATCCTGGTGGTGTCGGCGGCCGACGGCCCGATGCCGCAGACGCGCGAGCACATTCTG
>MEEC01000083.1 GCA_001724315.1 Lautropia sp. SCN 70-15
CGTACCGTCACTTATTGCACTGAAAACGAGGAGACCCCGTATCGCCGCTTCGGCCGTTAGGCGAAGCGGTGCATCCGCGTGGCGGCTCTTTGCTCAAGGAATAATTATGTTTTTCCGCTATACCGACGATTTCTCTTCCAGCTATCGATTCGCGCGGGAGAAGTTCCGCGCCGCGGCGCGCGCTGCAGGGGCGGAACTCGCCAGCCACGTGCACCCGGACGGGCAGGGCATCGACGGCGAAGACCTGACGATTGACGTCTGCCGCCTGGGTAACCCACGCAGCTCGCGCCAGTTCCTGATGATCAGTGGCACCCACGGCATGGAAGGCTATGCCGGGTCGGCCCTGCAGGTCGCGTGGCTGCGCAGCCGGCTCGACCCGGCACTGCTCACGAACATAGGGGTTGTCCTGGTGCATGGACTGAATCCGTACGGTTTCTCGCATGGTATCCGCACGACCGGCGCCGGCGTCGACCTGAATCGCAACTTCATCGACCATGACGCCGTCGCGCCGACAAACCTCCGCTACGAGGAGGTGCATTCCCACCTGGTGGCCGATGTGTCCGACCCGAACGAATGGCAGCGTGCCGAGCAAGGTCTGGTGGCGGTCCTCGATCGCCTGGGCGAGGACGCGCTATTCGATGCGGTCGCGCGCGGGCAGTACACCCATCCGGATGGCGTCTTTTACGGGGGCACGCAACGCACCTGGGAAAACCTTGCGTTGGAGCGGATCCTAGTCGAGTTCATGGGACATGCGGAAAAAGTTGCCGCCATCGACTGGCATACCGGAATCGGATCATATGGAAAGCCGTTTTTCCTGGCTTTCAGCGAGCAAGGCTCGCAGGCCTTGCGCGAAACGGCGCGCTGGTGGGGCGAGGAGCACGTGCTGGCAGCACAGCCCCATGGTCGAAGCCGGCCGCGCTACCAAGGTCTGGTTTTCGATGGCGTGCGGACATTCCTGCCGCGCGCCGAGGTCGCGGGCGGCGTCATCGAGTGGGGAACACGCGGCGCGGAAGCGGGCGACATCGCCATCCGCCAGGATCTGTGGCTGCGACAGCATGCCGCACGGTTGCCGGCGGACACGCTGACCCAGCTTCGCGCAGACCTACTCGATTCGTTAAACCCGGTGTCCTACCTTTGGCGCACATCTGTGTTGTCCGAGGGCATTCGGGTTATGGAAGCCACCGCCAACGGTCTATCGCGCTGGTGAGCCCGCTAACCTTGGAGAAAGCACTGATGACAACGCCATTGCAACTCGATCATTTCGTGATCGCCGTAAAAGACCTCGGCGCCGCGATACGGGACTACGAAAAACTCGGATTCACGGTATCGCCCGGAGGTCGCCACACCCACGCCCCAACGCATAACGCACTCGTGTACTTCCAGGACGGCGCCTATCTCGAGCTGATCGAATGGCTGCAACCTGCGGCAGGAGAGAAGTGGTACGAACGGCTGCTTGACCGAGGCGAAGGTGTGATCGACTTCGCGCTGTGCACTGTGGATCTTGCTACCGTCGTCGCGAAGGCAGAGCAGTATGGGAAGCCCGTGCCGGGTTCGCGAGTCCAGGCGGATGGGCAGGAAATTCGCTGGCAGCTGGGCTGGCCCGTGCAGGACGTTCTTCCGTTCCTGTGCGGCGACCTCACACCTCGTCTCTTGCGTGTACCGGACGGCCCGTGCCGGCGCCACGAAAACGGCGTGACGGGTGTGCTTGACGTGTCGATCCGTGTGGCGGACCTGGATGCCGCGGTGCGTGCCTATGGCGCCCTCCTGCAGTCCGAGCCCGTGGACGGCGGCAACGCCAAGGGCGCATTGACGCCGCCGGGATTGCAAGTTGCTGTCTTTGCTGTCGGTTCCTCCCGGCTAAATCTCGTAGCGTCGGTGCCAGGCAGCGACGACCCTGTCGCTCGAGCCCTGAGCCGGGACGTGAAGCGTTATGGTCCCGGCTTGTACAGGATGACCTTGTCGGGGCCGCAGCAGTCCGAAGGGCAACTGCTCGACCTGCGTAAAACGCATGGTGTCACTATCCAGATAAACGAGAACCCAGCCAGCCCGTATAGCGGACTTCTGCCCGCCAATGTTTGACGATCTCGACTCTCGCCAGATGTCAGCCCTATGCGCTAGCGGGTCCCCCTTTAGCCGCGCGTCTCAGGTCGAGAGCCGCTGAAGATCCTCGGGCTTTAGCAGCGTGATTTGCGGACCGCGCCCTGAGATCAGGCCGTCACGACGCCAACCGGCCAGGATGCGGCTGAGGGTCTCGCTGCGCATGCCCAGGGTTGCGGCCAATTGGCCGATCTTCAACGGTATGGCCAGTGTGGCCGATCCGCAGAGTCGATGCTGTTCTAGCAGATAGCCGGCCAACCGTTGAGGGCAGTGGGCAGTGGCGAGGACATGGTGCGCGTTCAAGCTGGAACGCAGCATGTCGCTGGTGTATCGCAGGATCTCCAGCGCCGCGCCGGGACACGTCAGACACAGGCTCTCCAACGTCTGGCTATCGATCCAGTAGCCCAACAGCACGGTCTCGGCGATTGCCGTGGCGGGATAGCGGCGGTCGGCCATGAACATCACGGGCAACCCCACCAGACTGCCCGCAGAGAACTTGTTGCGGACATATTCCTCGCCAGTTTCCGTATGGCAGCGTAGACAGGCGTACCCGGACTCGATCAACAAGCAGCGCGTGGCGGTCTCACCTTCGCGATAGAGCGTCTGTCCAGCAGGAAAGCGGCAGGCCACCGCCCGACCTGCGAGCGCAGCCAGGTCAGCGTCGGGCAGATCCCTGAAAAACGGCTGGTCGCGAAACAGGGCGACCAACGGTCTTCTGACATAAGTCATTTTTTTGAGGCGTTTAAGTAACGAAAATGTAGATAAGAATCATTTATATTTGAGAATTATAGTCATGATAAGGATACCTATCACGATTGGTTGCTGCCTGGTGGTATCGGCCGCGATGGCCGCGGGACCTCTCACAGGGTCAGGTATCGATCCAGTGCGTGATACGGCGCCCCGCGACAGCCTCGTACTGGCTGGGCCTCCATCGGTGGTCAGTTTTCCGCTCTTCCGCATGGCGGAAGCGGGGGCGCTGATGCCTTGGACCAGGAAGGTCACATTCCAATTCTGGACATCCGGCGAGCAACTGCGCGCGTTGTTGGCCAACCAGCAGGCAGATTTCGCTGCGGTTCCGGTGCACATGCCGGCCAATCTGCAGGCCCGTGGGGTCGCGGTGAAGCTCGTGTCGGTATCGGCCTGGGGCGTGCACTGGCTGGTTAGCAGCGATCCGGCCGTGCACAGCCTGGACGATCTCAAGGGGCAGGAATTGGTGGTGCCGCTGCGTCGCGAGATGCCTGGCATCCTGATCGACGAGCTGATGCGCGCGCGGAACTGGAAAGAGGGCGTCGACCTGAAGATCGTGGCGGTACGGGACTTCCAAGCGGCGGCGAACATGCTGCTCACGGGCCGCGCCCGGCATGCGCTACTGGCTGAACCGTCAGTGGCCGCGCTGTTTGTACGTCTGCGCGAACAGCATGGCGTCAAGCTCTATCGCGCGCAGAGCCTGCGGCAAGCCTGGGCCGAGAGCTTTCCCAAGCAGCCCGAGGTGCCTCAGTCAGGGCTTATGGCCTCGTCGCGTTCCGCCGAAGACCAGGCATTGACCCAAGCGGTCGGACAGGCTTATGCGCAGTCCGCGCAATGGTGCAAGGCTCACGTGGCGGACTGCGCCGAGCTGGCGCATCGCTACTTGCCGCAGATGCCGGTCGCGGCGCTGGCAGAGGCAATTGCGCACAGCCCGCTCGACGTGCGCCCGGCCAGCCAGGTCCGGTCACAGTTGGAGGCGTTCTATCGACTGGTCTCGCAGCGTGCCCCCGAGTTGATCGGAGGGCGGATGCCCTCAGAGGCGTTTTACCAGCCATGAATACACGTACCGACTGGCGCTGGGGCGCGCTAGGCATCGTGGTACTGCTGGCCGGCTGGCAGGCGGGAGCGGTGCTTCTGGGGCCTTTGCTGATGCCGACCCCGGCTGAGGCATTGCGCCGCCTGGCAGATCTGTTCGCTCAGGCGGCGTTTCGCGCCGATCTGACCGCCACGTTGCTACGCATCGGCGCTGGGGTGGGTATGGCTGCCTTTGGCGGCGTGGCGCTGGGGCTGTTGGCTGCGCTCGACCACCGGGTGCGCGGACTGCTGGAGCCACTGCGCTGGGTGCTGATGGCGATGCCGCCGGTGGTCATCGTGCTGCTTGCCATGTTGTGGCTGGGCGTGGGTGGACCGACGGTGGTGTTCATGACGGTGCTCGTGCTGGCGCCCGCCATCTACGTCAACACCGTTAAAGGGATGTTGACGCTGGACCGTGGGTTGGTGCAGATGGCCCAAGTATTTCGCTTCGGGCCGTGGGTCCGATTGCGACACGTATATCTGCCCGGACTGGCCGGACCGTTGTGTGCTTCGTTGCTGACGGCATTGTGTTCGGGTACCCGCATTGCCCTCATGGCCGAGGTGCTGGGGGCGCACGACGGTCTGGGCGCAGTGCTGGCCGACGCGGGCAGCGCGTTTGACAGCGCTGGCATCTATGCCGTGGTGTTGGTCGCTTTGGCGGCGGTGGCATTGGTGGAGTTCCTCCTGCTGCAGCCGCTTCAACATCGGCTGACGGGCTGGAACCGGGAGAGCGGGCATGATTGAAGCGCGCGATATCGTGATCACTCACGGCGCAGCGGCGATCTGCACCATCGAGGCCCTGCGCGTGGCGCCGGGTGATCATCTTGGCATCGCGGGACGCAGCGGTGCCGGCAAGAGCTCGCTGCTGCGTCTGGCGGCCGGCCTGGCTAGGCCGACATCGGGGCTATGGCGCAATACCTTCGAGAGGCCCGCCATCGTCTTCCAGCAGCCAACGCTGCTGCCATGGCGCACGGTTCTGCAGAATCTCGTCATCCCGTTGCGCAGCGCAGGCCTGGGGCGAGCGGAGGCCGCGGAGCGGGCGCGACATTGGCTGGAGCAGGTCGGCCTGGGAGGTTGGGAGCAGGCGTGGCCCGCGATGCTGTCCGGTGGTATGGCGCAGCGCGCCGCGCTGGCACGCGCGTTGGCCATCGAACCGGACCTGCTGCTGCTAGACGAGCCGTTCAGCTCGCTGGACCCCGAACTGCGCGCCGGTATGGCACAGCTATGCCGCGACTGGCTGGACATGTCCGGTGCGGCTTTGCTGTGCATCAGCCACCAGCCCAGGGAAATTGCGGATCTGGCGTCGCGCTGCCTTGTGCTGCGCAATGGCGCGGGCCTCTGGTTGGAAAGAGACGGCCGAGGCACGTTGGATACGTACATCGCACAGGCGCTCGGGGCGCCGGATGTGCCGTCCCAGGCAGGGCGGCGCGAGACATGACACCGTCGTTGCCCTCCTGTTGATCGGCCTCGCTCCAAGCAAGGCACAGAGTTTTCCCTTTCTAGCGACAAGACCATGATCCTGGCTAATCCTTTGTCCGGCGCACCGCTGCGCGCCGCCCTGTTATTGCTGACGACCGCCACACCGCTGGCCGCACATTGCGAAACGACTGAAGCGCCGACCTTGCCCGCCATTCAGGTGACCGCCGAGCGAGGAGGGCCGGCGGCGCTGGTTCCCAGCGCTGCGCAGGAGCGGGAGCGGCTGTCGGTCATCGCCGGGGCCAGTTCGGTGTCCGCCATGAGCGAAGAGACGCGGATGGGTACATTGCGCGATGCCATGAGCTACCAGCCCGGCGTGGTGTTGCAGGACTTCTCTGGCGGCATCGATCAGCCACGCTTCAACATCCGCGGCTCGGGCATCCAGAGCAACCCGATCAGCCGCGGTGTGCTGCTTTTGCAAGACGGCCTGCCATTGAACGAGGCGGACGGGTCTTTCATCATCGGGACCCTCGAGCCGCGCGATGCGGCATGGTTCAGTGTGCTGCGTGGCGCGAATGCCCGCAATCCAGCTGCCAATGCGCTGGGCGGCGAGGTGAACTTCCGTTCGTTGACCGGGCGTGACGAGTCCGGTCGGGTGCGTCTGGAAACCGGTTCGTTCGGACGGCGGGGTGGGCAGGTGGCATTGGGCGGTGACGATGGGCGACTGGATGGCCGAGTCAGCGTGTCCGGCGACGACTTTGACGGCTACCGCCACCACTCTGGCTCACGTCGGCGCGCGCTGCGCGCCAATGCTGGCATCCGGTTGGAAAACGGCATGGAGAATCGGACGTATCTTTCCTATACGGACCTTCGCTTTGACATTCCTTTCGTCGTGCCCCAGGACACCGTGACGCGCCGGCCACGTGATGTGATGGGCGATGGCGATACGCTGCAGGACCGCCAGATGAACGTGTACCAGCGCGATCCGTGGCGGCATGTTGAACAGTGGCGTATCGCCAACCTGACTTCATGGTATGTCGGCAATACGGCACAAACCTTGGGCCTGTATTACCAGGAAACCGACGACAGGTTCAAGAATCTGCTGGTCGATACCCCGACACATACGCGTACGGAGGGCGTGCAATGGTCGCTGGAGAGCGACTGGCGAGGAACGGAATACCGGCTGATGCTGGCCGCCGATCATAGCGACATGGACAGGGAGTTCTACCCCGTTTCGCCCACCAACGGCGGCCGGCTGGCGCGCTTTGGAAATTACGGTCTGGAGGCAAGCAACTTCAATGCTGGCCTGGACGTGGCACGCGATCTGGGAGGCGGCTTCCGACTGGATTCGGCGTTGCGCTTCACCTTTGCGCGACGCGATGCCCAGGATCGCGGCACAGGACAATCGCTGGATCAGGACTGGTCCTGGATTTCCCCCAAGATCGGCGCGACGTGGGCGTCTTCGCCGCAAACGACATGGTTCGCCAACCTTAGCTGGCAACGGGAGGTTCCGGGTTTCTGGGAAATCGTCTCCAGCGATGTGGCGGCGGCCAATCCCGCGGTCAATAGCAGCGCCATGAACCGGCTGGGCACCCAGCGCGCGCGCAGCTTGGAGATTGGCGGACGCGGCCGCTTGGACAGTCGGATGCAATGGGATGTTGCCCTCTACCGTTCCGAGATCCGCGACGAACTGCTCGCCGTTACCGACGCCTCGGGTATCCGCATCGGCACCTACAACTATGAAGGCCGCACGCGCCATCAGGGTGTGGAACTCGGATTGAGCGGAACTTGGTCGCCATTGTCGTGGCGGTTGGCGTGGACGTACAGCGATTTCCGCTTCCGCGACGGCGTGCTGGCTGGCAAACGCGTTGCAGGCGTACCCGAGCACCTCATCAATGCGGAACTCATGTATCGCATCGGGGCGTGGCAGTTCGGGGCGAACCTGTACTGGTCGCCCCAGGACGCGCCTGTAGATCACGTCAATACGCCGGGGCTGGAGCAGCGTCGTTATGCACTGCTCGGTCTCAAGGCAATTTACCGTCCAACTACAAAATGGACCCTCTATGCGCAGGTAGACAACCTGATGGACCGCCATTACGCCAGTTCCTTCGTCACGCGTTATCAGGCGACGGCCGCCCAGCCCACGTACACCAGCGGAATCGGCCGCAGCATTTCGGCTGGCGTGGCCTACACGTTCTAGTTCGTCCACCTTTTTTCAGAACCATCCCAGGAGCCCATTCCATGATCGACCCATCGGGCGCGGCGCGCGTCAGCACATGCACACTTCAGGATGACATGGACGCACGGTTGGCGCGCGCATGCGAGCGACAGCTTGATTGGCAGGCGTTCGCGGCACAAGCCGGGCAGGACCCGCGACATCGTCGTGCACAGGTGCGCTATATGTCCGCCGCAGGTGCGGCACGTCAGCCCGGTCTGGTGCCCGCGGAGGGCTTCTACCTGGTCCAGATCCTATACCCACCAGGCCATTGCAGTCCCATGCATCGTCACGACGACGCCGAGGAGGCGTTCTATGTCCTGAAGGGGACCGTGAAGATCGCGGTGGAGCACGAGGGGCAGCGGTATGAGGTCGTACTGATGCCCAACGATTTCCTGTCGGTGCCTGCCGGGCTGTACCGGCAGGAAATCAATCCCGGAAGTGAAGACGCGGCGGTATGCGTCATTGTCGGCGCCGGCAGACCTGAACGGCCGGTTCCAATGCCCTCTCAAAACGTACGAAAGGAGTAGAAATTGCAGACGACATCCCATCAGGGCTGTGTCCCTCTCACCCTATATGGAACGGGCAGTTCCAATGTCATGAAGATCGTTCTGATGCTCGAAGAACTGGGAGAGCGATATGCGTTCGAGCACGTGCGGATATGGCGAGGCGAACAGTTCGAACCGCCTGTCAGCACGCTCAATCCCAATTGCAAGGTGCCGATCTTGGTCGATGCCCGCCAGACTGGCAGACAACCCGTGGTCGTGTTCGAATCGGGTGCGATTCTCATCTATCTGGCCGAGCAGGCCGAAAGGTTCTTGCCCACCCATGGTCTGGTGCGCTATGAGATCCTGCAATGGCTGATGCTGCAAGTCAGCGGCCTGGGGCCAGCTTTTGGGCAGCATATTCATTTCACGCGTTTCGAGCCCAAAGCCAGCGACTACGCCCAGGCGCGCTACACCAGTGAAGCGATACGTCTGGCCGATGTGTTTGAGACGCAGTTGGCGGACCGGGAATATCTGTGCGGCGACTACAGCATTGCCGACGTTGCGGCCTATCCCTGGCTATGTCGGCTGGAGGAGCTGAAACTTCCCGCCGACCGACCACATATCCAGAGATGGTGCGCGCAGATAGCACAGCGTCCAGCAGCCGCGCGCATGGAGAAAAGGGCCAGAGAGCTGCGGAAAGAGACGGCGGTACTGCGCTCTCAGGCATCCGATCAGGATCTGGATAGGCTTTTTGGCCGTGGTATTTACCGGCGGAGGATCTAGCGACTACGCCCACGTAGACGTAGGCTTGCGCGCCAAGCTGAAGACCAGCGGCAGCCGGACTACCGGGCAGATCTCGAAGAACATCGGGATGCCGATGATGAAGGCCACCAGTGTCATTGCTCACGGAATCAGCCGCCCCGGCGCATGGCGCAGGATGGCACTCGCCAGCGGGTCCGTCGTGCCGGCGTCGGCCAGTATCTTGCCCCTCATCACTCCAGCGCGATCACCACGCCGACGGCTCCCAGGGTCTTTCCGGCACCGTTAGTGATGTTTTTGACGATGGCTTCCGGCTCCATGCCGGTGGCAAAGCCGGTACCGACACACACGACCAGCAGTGCCAGCAACGGATTCAGGCTCAGCCGCGAGACGATCGGGCCACTAGCACCAGAACGCTCGCAAGCGCCGTGACGAGCAATTGAATTTCGAGGGGTGACATGCTAGTCAGTGATACGGGTTTCTTCGAAATCCTCTTTTCTGGCATGGCAGCGGGGACATGTCCAGTTGGGAGGGACATCTTCCCAGGGCGTACGAGGGTCAATGCCATCGTCCGGCACTCCCGACTTCTCATCGTAGATCCAGCCACAGATAAGACACAGCCATGCACGCATTTTTTCTCTCCTGTGGCTGTCGATTACCGATAGACGGGGAAGGCACGAGTCAGGTCGTCGACCTGTTCTAGTACGTTGGCGATGCGTCGCTCGTCGTCTGGATCTTCCAGCACGTCGGCAATCAAATGAGCGGTCAACCGCGCTTCGTTCTCTTTGAACCCGCGGGTAGTCATGGCCGGTGTCCCCAAGCGGATGCCACTGGTCACAAACGGGGTCTCCTCGTTTTCAGTGCAATAAGTGACGGTACGAAAAGCTAGCACTGGCGCG
>MEEC01000084.1 GCA_001724315.1 Lautropia sp. SCN 70-15
GCCAGGACCGCCTGCGGCACCGGCGCGGCCCGCCAGCGCGTCGCGTAGCGCAGCGCGTAGAAGGCCGGCCGCGTGAGACCCAGGCGCTCGGCCCGCGGCCAGAAGTCTCGCCAGAAGCCCGATTCGCGCTCGCCGAAATGCCCCAGCAGGTCGGCGATGTCCACCAACTCGCGCAGCGCGTCTTCCATCTCGCCGCCGTAGAAGAGGTGGGTGGCCGAGTGCAGCACCATGTCGATCGGCGCCAGCACGCGATAGGGCTGGTCCGGCAGCGGCCGGGCGGACTCGAGCAGCAGGCGCGGATCGGGCCGCAGCCGGCCGGTGGGCATCACGATGCCGTGGTGCAGGTCCACCTCGACCTCGCGCTCGGGGTGGGTCATCGGCGGCAGCTCGTGCGCCCAGTGGCGGTAGTAGTGCTCGTCGTAGGCGTTCAGCTTGCCGGCCGCCCAGCCGCGCTCGGCGAGCCGCCGCTCGACCAGGCCGAGTTGCGCCGGGTCCACCATCAGGTCCACGTCGGCGAAGCTGCGGCCGGCCGCGTTCGGCGTGCCGAGCAGCAGGTAGGCGCAGCCCTTCAGCGCGATTGGCAGGACCTGCGGGTCGCCGATCGCCCAGGCGATCCGGTCGAGCTCCCAGCGCGCGGCCCGTTCTCGGGCCTCGGCCGAGACGAGCGCGCTGCGCAGGTGATCGGGCAGCGGATGGGGCAGCGTGTCCATCAGCCCCTGCTCTCGCAGTCGGAAGGCGATGCGGCCGAGCAGGCGCGCGCGCCGCAGCAGCCGGATGGACAAGTCGAGGTCACGGGGCGACAGCATGGCAAGCGACGCGGGATCGCGCAGCGCCGCGAGAACCCGCTCGCGCAGGCCGTCGGGCGAGGCATCGGATCGGTCGGCGCTCATCGGGTCGGCATGCATCGGTCCGGCACTCATCGCGTCACCGGTCGTCGCCGGCCGTCTCGCCGGCCTCGTCCGCCAGCTTCCCGAGCGCCGCGATCGCCTCCTCGAGCCGCGAATAGCGCAGCCTGAAGCAGCGCGCCTGCCCGACGATCCCGCGCAGCGCGTCGAAGGCCGGCTCGCCCAGCAGCTCGTAGTTGAACGCGTTGGTGGCCATCAACATGAAGGCCTCGGCCTTCGGGATCTCCACCAGGTCCAGCGGCGCCCCGACTTCCCAGCGGGGAAACACGACCCAGGCCGGGCGAGCACCCTGCCCCTGCGCCGCCACGCTGTCGGCCGGCGGCTTCAGGTGCCTGACCGTGCCCTTGATCGTGCCGGGGATCGTGGGCCCGAAGACTGCCTCGGGGGCGAACGCGTCGATCACGTCGATCGACGCGTTCTTGAGCGGCATCGGTCGCGGCACCGGCACGATGCGCTCCGTCTCGGGCAGCACGAGCCCGAACTCGTCCGAGAACAGGCGCCAGCCGCGCAATGCCAGCGCCGCGCACAGAGTGGTCTTGCCGTGGCCGGGGGCCGCCGGCATCAGCAGCGCGCGATCCCCGCGCGCGAGCACCGCGGCGTGCAGCATCAGGTAGCGGTGGAAGCGCAGCGCCACGATCAGGTTCACGCCCCACTCGAGCACCGCCAGCGCGTGCTCGAAGGGCATGTCGTCGTGCGGCTGCCGGCCGTCGACCGTGAAGCGCACCTTGCGGGCCCGCCAGGGCAGCAGCCGGGGCGCCTCGCGCAGCATCAGGTGGAAGCTGAAGACCCGCTCGCGATCGAGCAGGGGATGCTCGGCATACAGCGCCTGGAGCGGCCCCGCGATGCCCGGCACCCGCACGCGGAACAGCCCGTCGAACGGACCGATGCGGATGCCCGCGCCATCGCCTGCGAGCAGGCGCTCGAACTCGCGCGCGGACAGTTCGCCGACCTTGATCGCCGGCCGGCCCGGATCGCTCATCGGACGCGCGCCTCGATCATCGGCCGCGCACGCGCTGGACCAGACCCAGCGTCTCGAAGCGAAGCAACAGTCCGTGCAGCGCCGGATCGGCCTCGAAGGCCTCGCCGGGATTCGCCAGCATCTCACGCAGCAGCGCGGCGCCGGCCTCGTTCAGGAAGTGGGTCTTGCCGGAGGGCCGGTGATGCAGGACGTGGCCATCGCTCCAGTCTGCCCAGGCGAACTCGGCAGCGGGCGGCGCGATCCAGCGCCCTTGGTCCTCCGGGGTGCCGTCCGGGACCGCGCCCGGAACCGGCGGGGTCGCAGGCGTCAAATGTCCCTGACGACGATGTGATTGGCGAAGGAGCGCAGGGCAGTGGCCGAGACCAGCATGCCGCGGCCCTGAACCTGGACCTGCTGGAACGCTTCGTTGGAGCTCGTTGGAACCCAGTCGCTTTCAACCGCCTTGCTCTGGCGCACCATGCCCGACTTGCCCGGTTTGGCGCCCTCGGCGATGGCCTGCCCGGCATCGCCGGCGGTCTTCTTGTAGAAGACGTCGCCGGTTTCGCAGACCTCCTGCGCGTAGGCCCGCTGGCTGCCGTTGGCGTCCTTGTAGTACTCGGCGCGGGAGTCGATCGTGGTGATCTGCGGCGCCGGGTTGTCGCCCAGGTCGTAGACGTTGGGCGCGACCTCCTGGCTGCCGTTCAGGTCCATGCACATGTGCTTGCCCTGCTCGTTGACCGGCGTGCCGTCGGCCTTGCTGATCAGGAAGCTCGAGCGCGCGGCCGCCGCGGACCCGCTGTGCAGGGTGAGGATGGTCGGCACGGCTGCCGCGGCGCCGCGCAATACCAGCCTGCGGCGGGCAGGTGCGACGCCCTTGGCGGAGGGGGCGCCAGCCGGGCGTTCCGCCCCCGCGGGCATCGTCTTGTCGTTTTCGTTTCTGGCCGTCATGGTCCTGGGCCTCCTGGAGCCGGCGATCGCAAGCGCGGCGAACGCCTCGAGCCTCGGATCGACCTGTACAAAGCAATGCAGGAAACCACGCAAGATTCCTGCCTGCCGAAAACAATACTCTGTTCGATCAAAGGCTTACGTGAACGATGTCTCGATTCTAGCCCGGCGTCGTAAAAACTGCCGACAATTGTGTCCCGTTCGGTGGGCTTACCCTGCCGATACCTTACACGCAGCGGAGGCCGGTTGGCCCCCCGGAGCAGACCGATGGGATCTCACGATTCGCGCAACGACCCTGGCAGCCCCCCCGGCGACGACCCGGCCGAGTCCGTACAAAGCGGCCCGCAGGGCCTGAAGAAGGGCCTGACCCAGTACGGCGACAGCGGGTTCTCGCTCTTCCTTCGCAAGGCCTTCATCAAGGGAGCCGGCTACACCGACGCCGCGCTGGAACGGCCGGTGATCGGCATCGTGAACACCGGCAGCGCCTACAACCCCTGCCACGGCAACGCCCCGCAGCTGATCGAGGCGGTGAAGCGCGGCATCATGCTCTCGGGCGGGCTGCCGATGGACTTCCCGACCATCTCGGTCCACGAGAGCTTCTCGGCGCCCACCAGCATGTACCTGCGCAACCTCATGTCGATGGACACCGAGGAGATGATCCGCGCGCAGCCGATGGACGCGGTCGTGCTGATCGGCGGCTGCGACAAGACCGTGCCCGCACAGCTGATGGGCGCCGCGTCGGCCGGCATTCCGGCTATCCAGCTGGTCACCGGCTCGATGCTGACCGGCTCGCACCGCGCCGAGCGGGTCGGCGCCTGCACCGACTGCCGCCGCTTCTGGGGCCGCTATCGCGCCGAGGAAATCGACGAGGCGGAGATCGCCGAGGTCAACGACCAGCTGGTGGCCAGCGTGGGCACCTGCTCGGTGATGGGCACGGCCAGCACGATGGCCTGCATCGCCGAGGCGCTGGGCATGATGGCGCCGGGCGGGGCCTCGGCGCCGGCGGTGACCGCCGACCGGATTCGCGTAGCCGAACGCACAGGCACGCTTGCGGTGAAGATCGCCCGCGAGCGCCTGACGATCGACCGGGTGCTCACCGCCGAGGCCTTCGAGAACGCGATGCGGGTGCTGCTGGCGATCGGCGGCTCCACCAACGGCATCGTCCACCTGACCGCGATCGCCGGCCGGATGGGTTTCGACGTGGACCTGAAGGCGCTCGACCGGATGAGCCGCGAGACCCCGGTGCTGGTCGACCTGAAGCCCTCGGGCCGGCACTACATGGAGGACTTCCACAAGGCCGGCGGCATGGCCACGCTGCTGCGCGAGTTGCGACCGCTACTGCACCTCGACGCGCTGACCGTCACCGGCCGCACGCTGGGCGAGGAGATCGAGCGCGCTGGGCCCGGCTTCGCGCAGGACGTGGTGCGTGCGCTGTCGGACCCCATCTACCCGCAGGGCGGCATCGCGGTGCTCGAGGGCAACCTTGCGCCGGGGGGCGCCATCATCAAGCAGTCGGCCGCCTCGCCGGGGCTGATGGAGCGCGAGGGCCGGGCCGTGGTCTTCGAGAACATGGAGGACCTGGCCGCCCGCATCGATTCGCCCGACCTCGACGTGAACGCCGACGACTTCCTGGTGCTGAAGAACATCGGCCCTGCCGGCGCGCCGGGCATGCCCGAGGCGGGCTACCTGCCCATCCCGAAGAAGCTCGCCCGCGCCGGCGTGAAGGACATGGTCCGCATCTCCGACGGCCGGATGAGCGGCACCGCGGCCGGCACGATCGTGCTGCACGTGACGCCCGAAGCGGCCACCGGCGGGCCGCTCGCCCTGGTGCGCAGTGGCGACCGGATCCGGCTCAGCGTGGCGAACCGCGAACTGAGCCTGCGGGTCTCCGACGAGGAGCTCGACCGCCGCCGGACCGAGCAGCCGGTCTCGCCGCCTTCGGCGGATCGCGGCTACCGCAAGCTCTTCCTGGAGTCGGTCCTGCAGGCCGACGCCGGCGTGGACTTCGACTTCCTTCGCGCGGCCGAACGCCGCGGCAGCCTGCCCCGCTCGGGCGGTTGAGCGCCACGATGAAACGCACTGTCATGAAACGCACCGCCCTCGCCGCCTTGTTCGCCGCCGGCGCGGCTACCGCCGTGCAGCCGCTCCCCGCCTCGGCGGCGCAAGACGCGATCGACGCCGAGAAAGTCTTCGCCACTCGCTGTGCGCGATGCCATACGGCGGACAAGGTCGCGACATCGATCGAAAAGCGTCCGTCCGAGGGCCGGGAAGCCTGGCTCGCGCAGTTCCTGGCCGGACACTTCCCGCCAGACGAGCCGACCCGCAAGGCGCTTGCCGAGTGGCTGCTCAGTCGTACTCGAAGCGCTCGCTGACGATGTTGCCCGCAGGCACCCCGAGCTCGCGAAGCTGCCGCGCCACCGCGCGCATCATCGCCGGCGGCCCGCAGACGTAGCAGCGCGCCTGGCCGGGCGCGCCGCGAAGCGCCTGCGCGATCGCCGCCCGGTCAGGCCGCCCCCGTCGCGTGAACCCGGCGAGTCCTGGCGGCGGGTCGCCGGTCTCGACGCAGACCTGCAAGCGAAGGTCCATGCGCTGGCTCAGGGCCGCCAGCCTGTCCGCATCGACCAGCTGCGCCGCATCGGCCACACCGTAGACCAGGCTCACCGGCGGCCGATCGCCGAGCGCCGCCAGCTCGTCCAGCAAGCCGAGGATGGGCGCGATGCCGATCCCGCCTGCGAAGAGCGCAATGGGCCGCCCTCTCTCGGGACGACGGCCGCGCTCCCCCGGGCCGCCCTCCGCGTCCTGCCCGTCCAGCGTGAAGTGACCAAAGGGCCCGTCGATCCACGCGTGCGCCCCGACCGGCACGCCGGCCAGCGCCGTCGTGAAATCGCCACGCGCCTTGATCAGGAATCGCAGCCCGCTGCCCGCCCGGGGCGAGGACGCGATCGAGAACGGGTGATCGAGCAGCGGAACGCGCGGCTGCCCGATCAGGACCCAGGCAAACTGACCCGCCCGCCAGTCGACGGCCTTGCCGCCGGCGGGCTCGAGCACGATCTCCCGGATGCCCTCCGCCACCTGCGCATTGCGCGCCACGCGCAGGGGCCGGCGCTTCATGCGCAGCGGCTTGACCAGGTGAACCCAGGAAACCGCCGCCAGGGCTGCCGCCCCCAGGACCGTCCAGAACGCCGCCAGCAGCGGCCGGCTGCTGGTCACGCCCACCGCCAGCGCGTGGTGCAGTCCCAGGGCCGCCGCCAGCACGGCGCCGCCCAGGTGGCTCGCGCGCCAGCGCTCGTAGCGCCAGGACACGCGCTTGCGACGAACGCCGAGCACCACCAGGGCCAACAGCAGCATGAAGGCCGCCACGCCGGTCGCGAAGAACGAACTCGAGAGCACCATCGCCGCCGCCCCCAGCCAGCCCATCAGCGTGGCGGGACCGGCGCTCGCGATCGCCAGCGCCACGTGCGCGGTGGCGAACAGCGCGAGCGCCCGGCCAGCCAGTTGGTGAAAGCGCATCGTCCGGTCGATGCCCGGGCGGTCGGTGAGCCAGCCGAAGCGCCCCGACGACAGGAACTGCAGCAGGAGCATCGCCAGCGCTGCGACGCCGGTCGCGCCGCCCAGCCAGCCGGCCAGGCCGCCGAAGATGTCCCGGTCCACGACGGTCGCCGCCGCCGGCGCGAGCACCAGGACTGCGTAAGCGGCCAGCAGCACGGGGGCGCCGGGCGCGCGCGAGCCCCCGGCGATGCGTCGATCCCCGGGCGCGCGCGAATCCCTGGCCGTGTTCATCCCTGCGATTCTATGGGGCGGCCATGGTGCCGGGATCGCGCTAAACTCGGCCCGAACACTTACAGGAAACTTCGATGAGCGAGTTGTGGCTTCACGACGTCGGCGACGACGTCACCCGCGAGGAAATCCAGAAAGGGTGCGCAGCCGCCAAGGCACTGATCGAGTCGCGCGGCATCACCGTCGACCAGGCCTATGCGGCCGTGATGAAGCGCTCGAACCGCGAGTCCTTCGACCGCAACGCGGCCAAGGCCTGGGACGATGCCGAAGACGCCGCGCTGGGTGCGATCTTCGGCGACATCGACGACTGGCCCGACGACGCCGTGCTGGGCCTGGCCGACGAAGTCTGACGCGGCCCGCCGGGGAGGAGACCGTGGAGCGTTCGTTCCGGGAAGAGATCCGACTGCTGGGCCTGGGCGAAGGCGAGGTCTTCCACGGCGAGGGCATCCTCGCGGTCACCAAGGCCCTGCTGCAGTCCGGCGTCAGCTACGTGGGCGGCTACCAGGGCGCGCCGGTCTCGCACCTGCTCGACGTGATGGTGCAGGCGCGCGAGGAAATGGACGCGCTGGGCGTGCACGTCGAGGCCTGCACGAACGAGGCCTCGGCCGCCGCGATGCTCGGCGCCTCGATCATGTATCCGGTGCGCGGCGCGGTCACCTGGAAGTCCATCGTGGGCACCAACGTGGCCTCCGATGCACTGTCCAACCTGGCCTCGCCCGGCGTGACCGGCGGCGCGCTGATCGTGGTCGGCGAGGACTACGGCGAAGGCGCCAGCGTGATCCAGGAGCGCACGCACGCCTACGCCATGAAGTCCGGCATGTGGCTGATGGACCCGCGCCCGGACCTGCCCACCATCGTGCGCTGCGTGGAGCAGGCCTTCGAGCTCTCCGAGGCGTCGAACACGCCGGTCATGATGGAGCTGCGGATCCGCGCCTGCCACGTGCGCGGCAGCTTCGTGGCCAGCGACAACCGCCGGCCCAAGGTGTCCACGCGCGACCTGCAGCAGGACCCCGCGCCCTTCGACTACGCCAAGCTTGCGCCCCCGCCGGTCACCTACGGCCACGAGAAGCTAAAGTACGAGGTGCGGATGCCGGCGGCGCGCAAGTTCGTGGTCGACGCGGGCCTGAACGAGCTCTTTCCCGGCGAGCGCGGCGACATCGGCATCGTGGTGCAGGGCGGGCTCTACAACAACCTGATCCGCGCCCTGCAGCAGCTCGGCCTGGCCGACGCCTGGGGCCGCTCGCCCATCCCCATCCTGAACCTGAACGTGGTGTACCCGCTCGTCCCCGAGCAGCTCACCGCCTTCTGCGCCGGACGGCGCGGCGTGCTGCTGCTCGAAGAGGGCCAGCCCGACTTCATCGAGCAGGAGCTCAGCACCATCCTTCGCCGCGCCGACCTGCAGACGAAGCTGCACGGCAAGGACATGCTGGCGATGGCCGGCGAGTACACCGCCGAGCTGATCCTGCGAGGGCTGTTGAAGTTCCTCGCGCTGCACGCGCCCGACCTGCGCCTTGCTTCCGGGCAGGAACTGGTGACCGAGATCGACGACCTGCGCAGCCGGGCGATCGCGGCCTTCGGCGGCCCGGTGCCCGCGCGGCCGCCCAACTTCTGCACCGGCTGCCCCGAGCGGCCGGTGTTCGCCGCGCTCAAGCTGGTGCAGCGCGAGATCGGGCCGATGCACATCTCGTCGGACATCGGCTGCCACTCCTTCGCCACCTTCGAGCCCTTCTCCTTCGGCAACTCGATCCTCGGCTACGGCATGAGCCTGGCCAGCAGCGCCGGCGTGCGCAACTTCTCCGCCCGCCGCCCGATCGCGATCATGGGCGACGGCGGCTTCTGGCACAACGGCCTGCTCTCAGGTGTGTCCTCGGCGCTGCTCAACCAGGGCGACGGGGTTCTGGTCATCATGAAGAACGGCTACACCTCGGCCACCGGCACGCAGGAGGTGATCTCCACGCCCGCGTCCGAGTCGCGCCGGGTCGCCGAGGGTGCGAGCGCCACCGGCACCGAGGTGACCATCGAGAACACGCTGAAAGGCATGGGCGTGAAGTGGCTGCGCACGGTGCACAACTACAAGGTGGCCGAGGTGCGCGACACGCTGCGCGAGGCGCTCACCTCCGACTTCGACGGGCTGAAGGTCGTGGTCGCCGAGGGCGAGTGCCAGCTCGAACGCCAGCGCCGCATCAAGCCGCTGCGCGCGAAGATGCTCAAGGAAGGCAAGCGCGTGGTGCGAACCCGTTTCGGCGTGGACGAAGACACCTGCACCGGCGACCATTCCTGCATCCGGCTCTCCGGCTGCCCCACGCTCACCGTGAAGCCCTCCTCCGATCCGCTGAAGGTCGACCCGGTGGCCCATGTCACCAACGGCTGCGTGGGCTGCGGGCTGTGCGGCGAGGTCGCCCACGCGGCCACGCTGTGCCCCTCCTTCTGGCGCGCCGAGATCGTCAGCAACCCGAGCGGCTGGGACCGCTTCATGGACCGCCTGCGCAGGCGCGTGATCGCGTGGTTCCAGCCGGCGGCGCGACCGGCGGCGGCGCGCGCCGCGTCCGGACAGGCGGGCTGATCCGGACATGAGCGCAACCGTGTCGAATTCCGTGCCCGCAGCGGGCGATGCGCCCTTCTGCATCCTGATCGCGGCCCTGGGCGGCGAAGGCGGCGGCGTGCTGGCCGACTGGATCGTGGGCTGCGCGCTGGCCCAGGGGCTGCCGGTGCAGGCGACTTCGGTGCCGGGCGTGGCCCAGCGCACCGGCGCCACCAGCTACTACATCGAGACCCTGCGCGCCCCGGCTGCGCCCGGATCGCAGCCGGTGTTCGCGCTGAACCCGATGCCCGGCCGGGTCGACGTCGTGCTGGCCAGCGAGCTGCTCGAAGCGGCGCGGATGATCGAGCGCGGTTTCGTGAGCCCCGCTCGCACCACCCTGATCGCCGCCCGCCATCGGGTCTACACCACGGCCGAGAAGATGCAGATGGGCGACGGCCGGTTTCACGACGCGCGCATCCACGAAGCCGCAGCGCAGTTCGCCC
>MEEC01000085.1 GCA_001724315.1 Lautropia sp. SCN 70-15
AGGCCGGCCTCCTGCGCCGCGCGCGCGAAGGCCTCGTTCTCGGACAGGAAGCCGTAGCCCGGGTGGATCGCCTGCGCACCGCAGTGCCTGGCGACGTCCAGGATGCGATCGGCGCGCAGGTAGGACTCGCGCGCCGGCGCCGGCCCCAGCCGGTACGCCTCGTCGCAGGCCGCGACGTGCTTCGCGCCGGCGTCGGCGTCGGAATAGACGGCCACCGTGCGGATGCCCAGCCGGCGCGCGGTCGCGGCCACCCGGCAGGCGATCTCGCCGCGGTTGGCGATCAGGATCTTGTCGAACATCACGCGTTCTCCGGGTCGATGAACCACGACGGCTTGCGCTTCTCGAAGAAGGCAGCCATGCCTTCCTGCCCGTCGGGGGAGGCGCGCATCGCGGCGATGCGGCGCGCGGTGTCGTCGGTCAGCGCGTCGTCGATCGGCTTGCCGGCCACGTCGCGGATCAGCCGCTTGGCCTCGTGCAGCGCGGCCGGGCTGGCCTGCACCAGGTGCCCGAGGAGCGCGTTGATCGTTCCATCGAGCTCGTCGTCGGGGGAGATGTCGTCGAGCAGGCCGATCCGCCAGGCTTCCGCCGCGCCGAAGACTTCGGCGGTCAGGGTCCAGCGCCGGGCGTGCGCCGCGCCGATGCGGCCGACCACGAAGGGGCTGATCATCGCCGGCACCAGGCCGAGCTTGACCTCGGACAGGCAGAACTTCGCCTCGTGGCTGCCCACCGCGATGTCGCAGGCCGCGACCAGCCCCATGCCGCCGGCAAAGGCCGCGCCGTGCACCCGCGCGATCACCGGCTTGGGACTGTCGTGGATCGTGCGCAGCAGCCTGGCGAGCTTGCGCGAGTCCTCGAAGGCCTCCTCGGGGCTCATCTCGCCGGCGCGCTTCATCCAGTTCAGGTCGCCGCCGGCGCAGAAGGCCTTGCCCTTGCCGGCCAGCACGATCGCGCGGATCGCGTCGTCGTCGATGGCCGCCTCGAAGGCGTCGGTCAGCTCGGCGATCATCGTGTCGTTCATCGCATTGCGCACATCGGGCCGGTTCAGCCAGATGAGGGCAACGCCGGGAGCGAGTTGGGTCTCGATGGTCTGGTAGCTCATGGCGAAGGTCGGTCCGGTATCGGGTGCGTGAGAGGCCGGAAGGGGCCGGGGCTCAGATGCGAAACACGCCGAAGCGCGCTCAGATGCGAAACACGCCGAAGCGCGTTTCCGGGATCGGCGCGTTCAGCGCGGCCGACAAGCCGAGCGCCAGCACGCGGCGCGTGTCGGCCGGGTCGATGATGCCGTCGTCCCAGAGCCGCGCGGTGGCGTAGTAGGGGTGGCCCTGGCGCTCGTACTGGTCGCGGATCGGCGCCTTGAAGGCTTCTTCCTCGTCGGCGCTCCAGCTGCCGCCGCGCGCCTCGATGCCGTCGCGCCGCACGGTGGCCAGCACCGAGGCGGCCTGCTCGCCGCCCATCACGCTGATCCGCGCGTTGGGCCACATCCAGAGGAAGCGCGGCGAGTAGGCGCGGCCGCACATGCCGTAGTTGCCGGCGCCGAAGGAGCCGCCGATGATCACGGTGAACTTGGGCACCTGCGCGCAGGCGACCGCGGTGACCAGCTTGGCGCCGGCCCGCGCGATGCCCTCGTTCTCGTACTTGCGGCCCACCATGAAGCCGGTGATGTTCTGCAGGAAGACCAGCGGGATCTTGCGCTGCGCGCACAGCTCGATGAAGTGCGCGCCCTTGTTCGCGGACTCGGAGAACAGGATGCCGTTGTTCGCCACGATGCCCACCGGCATGCCGTGGATGCGGGCGAAGCCGGTGACCAGCGTGGTGCCGTAGCGGGCCTTGAACTCGTCGAACTCGGAGCCGTCGACGATGCGCGCGATCACCTCGCGCACGTCCCAGGGCTTGCGGGTGTCGGTCGGGATGACACCGTAGAGCTCGTCGGCCGGGTAGGCCGGCTCGAGCGGTTCGCGCAGGTCGAGCTGCTCGGGCTTGCGCCGGTTCAGGTTCGCGACCGCGCGGCGGGCCAGCGCCAGCGCGTGCGCGTCGTTCTGCGCCAGGTGGTCCGCGACGCCCGAGAGCCGGGTGTGCACGTCGCCGCCGCCCAGGTCCTCGGCGCTGACCACCTCGCCAGTGGCCGCCTTCACCAGCGGGGGGCCCCCGAGGAAGATCGTGCCCTGCTCCTTCACGATGATGGCCTCGTCGCTCATCGCCGGCACGTAGGCGCCGCCCGCGGTGCACGAGCCCATCACCACCGCGATCTGCGGGATGCCCTGGGCCGACATCGTGGCCTGGTTGTAGAAGATCCGGCCGAAGTGCTCGCGGTCGGGGAAGACCTCGTCCTGGTTGGGCAGGTTGGCGCCGCCCGAGTCCACCAGGTAGATGCACGGGAGGTTGTTCTCCCGGGCCACCTCCTGCGCGCGCAGGTGCTTCTTGACGGTCATCGGGTAGTAGGTGCCGCCCTTGACCGTGGCGTCGTTGCACACGACCAGGCACTCGGTGCCGGCCACGCGGCCGATGCCGGTGATGATGCCCGCCGCCGGCGCGTCGTCGTTGTACATGCCGTGCGCCGCCATCGGCGAGAGCTCGAGGAAGGGCGAGCCCGGGTCGAGCAGCAGCTGCACGCGCTCGCGGGGCAGCAGCTTGCCGCGCGCCGCGTGCTTGGCCCGGGCGGCCTCGCCGCCGCCCTCGGCGGTCCTGGCGAGCTTCACGTGCAGCTCGCCGACCAGCGCGCGCATCGCTTGCGCGTTGGACTGGAACTGCTCGTCGCGGGGATTCAGCCTGGTTTCGATCTTGGCCATCGGGTGTCCGTTCGCTTCGGGGCTGTGGTGTCGGGTGGCTATGCGGTGGTCTTCGTCAGAGACGGCGCCTGGCGCCGCGCCGCGCGTGCGGTGGCCGCGGCCGGCGCCGGCTCCGCGCCCGCGCATTGCAGCGTCAGGCGGGTGTAGGTGTCGATCAGCGCGTGCTTGTCGAGCCGGCCGCCTTCGCGGTACCAGGCGCCCACGCCGGTGAGCATCGCGAGGATCGCGAAGGTGGCGATGCGCGCGTCGGGCAGCCGGAAGGCGCCGCGCGCCATGCCGTCGCGCAGGATCCCGGTGAGCAGGTCCTCGTAGCGGCGGCGCAGCGCGACCACGCGCGCGCGGTCGCCCGGCGACAGGCTGCGCAGCTCCATGTTGGCCACGAAGACCTCGCGCCGGCGCAGCGTGTGCGAGCGGATGTGGAAGGCGACGAAGGCGCGCAGCCGCTCGACCGGGTCGTCGGTGCGCGGCTGTGCCGTGGCCCAGCTCGCGAGCAGGTACTCGAGGTGCTCGACCAGCAGCGCGACCAGCAGCTGCGCCTTGCTCGGGAAGTAGCGGTAGATGGTGCCCGGCTGCACGCCGACCTTGTCGGCGATCTCGCGCAGCGTGGTCGCCTCGAAGCCGCGCGCCGCGATCAGGGCGACCGCGGCCTCGCGGATCGCTTCCTCGGTGCGGGCGCCGTCGGAGCCGGTGGTTCGGGCCATGTCCTTGGGGAATCGGCGGTTCGGGTTACCCCGGAAACGGAAGTATAGCCAATTAATTGAACAGTTGACCGTTTAATTCCTTGCCTGCGCCTGCAGCTCGTGCCTGGCGCGGGCGCGCCGGCTCCAGCTCAACTCTTCGTCGGCAGCGGATGCCCCGGCATCAGCTCGTAAGGGTGCACCCAGCCGGGCAGCGCCCGGATCCGGTCCAGCCAGGCGGCGATGTTCGGCCAGTCGGCCCAGTCCACGCCGAACTCGTCGGGCCAGAACAGGTAGCCGCACATCGACAGGTCGGCGATCGTGGGCGCCTCGCCCACTGCGAAGGGGCGGCTGCCGAGCTGCGCCTCGAGCACCGACAGCGCCGGCTTGACGCGGCTGCGCAGCCATTCGGTGACCGGGGTCTCGCCGGTCTTCGCGAACTGCAGCATGAAGCGCAGCGTGGCGATGTAGCTGGTCAGCTTGTGGTTGTCGAACAGCAGCCAGCGCAGCACCTCGCGGCGCTCGTCGTCGTCCTGCCAGCCGAAGCGGCCGAATCGATCGGCGAGGTAGTCGAGGATCACGCCGGACTGCGCGAGCCTGCGCCCGTCGTGCTCGAGCACCGGCACCTCGCCCATCGGGTTGATCGCGCGATAGGCCGGCGTTCGCGTCTCGCCGTTGAAGAAGTCCACGAATCGCGGCTGCCAGTCGGCCCCGCACAGGTTCAGCATCAGCGCCGCCTTGTAGGCGTTGCCCGACTGCGCGAAGCAGTACAGCGTGTACTCGCTCATCGTTTCAACCCCCTTCCTGCGCCAGCGCCCGCCCGATCAGGATCCTCTGGATGTCGCTGGTGCCCTCGTAGATCTGGCACACGCGCACGTCGCGCCAGATCCGCTCCACCGGGTAGTCGCTCACGTAGCCGTAGCCGCCGTGGATCTGGATGGCGTCGGAGCAGACCTTCTCGGCCATTTCCGAGGCGAACAGCTTGGCCATGGCCGCCTCCTTCAGGCAGGGCTTGCCGGCGTCCTTCAGCGAGGCCGCGTGCAGGATCAGCTGCCGCGCCGCCTCGATGCGGGTGGCCATGTCGGCCAGGCGGAAGTTCACCGCCTGGTGGTCGAAGATCGGCTGGCCGAAGGCGATCCGCTCCTTCGAGTAGGCGAGCGCCGCCTCGAAGGCCGCGCGCGCCATGCCGACCGACTGCGAGGCGATGCCGATGCGCCCCCCCTCGAGCCCCGACAGCGCGATCCGGTAGCCCTGGCCCTCGTCGCCGATCATGTTCGCCGCCGGCACGCGGCAGTTCTCGAACACGATCTGCGCGGTGTCCGACGCGTGCTGGCCGACCTTGTCCTCGAGCCGCGCCACGATGTAGCCGGGCGCGTCGGTCGGCACCAGGAAGGCCGAGATGCCGCGCTTGCCGGCCTCGCGGTCGGTGACCGCCATCACGATGGCGACATCGGCGTGCTTGCCCGAGGTGATGAACTGCTTGACTCCGTTCAGCACCCAGTGGTCGCCGTCGCGCACCGCGGTGGTCTTGAGCCCGGAAGCCTCGGAGCCGACCTGCGGCTCGGTCAGGCAGAAGGCGCCGAGCATCTCGCCCGAGGCCAGCGGGCGCAGCCAGCGGTCCTTCTGCGCGTCGCTGCCGAAGGCCATCAGGATCGAGCAGACCGGGCAGTTGTTGACCGACACGACGGTGCTGGTCGCGCCGTCGCCGGCGGCGATCTCCTCGAGCACGATCGCGAGCGACCGGTAGTCCAGGCCCGCCCCGCCCCACTGCTCGGGCACCGCCACGCCGTAGCAGCCGAGCGCGGCCAGGCCCTTCAGCGCCTCGGCCGGAAAGGTGCAATCGCGGTCCCAGGCGGCCGCGTTCGGCGCGACCTGCTCGCGCACGAAGGCGCGCACCGCGTCGCGGATCATCGTCTGGTCTTCGTTCAGGATCATGGTCTCACCAGGCGAGGGACTGGCCGCGGTAATCGAGGAAGCTGCCGCCCGGCCAGGCCATCGGGTCGCCGATGACCCGGCGCATGCCGGCCACGCTGTCCTCGACGGCCACGTCGGCGTTCGGCCCGCCCATGTCGGTGCGCACCCAGCCCGGGTGCAGCGCGAGCACGCGCACGCCGGTGGGCGAGAGCTCGGCGTGCGCGAGCTTGGCCACCATGTTCTCGGCGGCCTTCGACACGCGGTACAGCATCCCGTAGCTCGCGCCGGCCTCGGAGATCGAGCCCATGCGGCTCGACAGGATGGCCAGCGTGTCGCGCGCGGGCGCCAGCAGCGGCCCCACGATCGGGATGAAGCGCATCGGCGCGAGCACGTTGGTGCGCATCACCAGCTCGAACTCCTCGTCGGTGGGCGGCTTCTGCAGGTTGCTGGTGCGCGGCCCGTAGACGCCCGCGTTCACCACGACCACGTCGAGCCGCTCGCCGTCGAGCTGCCAGGCCACGCCGGCCAGCTCGCTCGGGTCGAGCACGTCGAGCTTGAGCGTGTGGGCGCCCAGGTCGCGCAGCTTGAGCCGGTCGGGCTCGCTGCGGTGGGTGGCGTGCACGGTCCAGCCCGCGGCCAGATACTGCCTGGCGAACTCCAGGCCGATGCCGCGCGAGGCGCCGAGGATCAGGGCCGAGGGCATGCGCTCGCGCCTCCGCCGCTCACGCCAGCTCGACGGCCAGCGCGGTGGCCTCGCCGCCGCCGATGCACAGCGACGCGATGCCGCGCTTGCCGCCGCGCTTGCGCAGCGCGCCGATCAGCGTGACGATCAGGCGCGCTCCCGAGCAGCCGATCGGGTGGCCCAGCGCCACCGCGCCGCCGTTCACGTTCACCTTGTCGTGCGGCAGGCCGTGCTCCTTCATCGCCGCCATGGCCACCACCGCGAAGGCCTCGTTGATCTCGTACAGGTCCACGTCCTTCGTCGACCAGCCGGCCTTCTTGCAGACCTTGTCGATCGCGCCGACCGGGGCGGTGGTGAACCACTGCGGCTCCTGCGAGTGCGTGGCGTGGGCGACGACCTTCGCGACCGGCTTCAGGCCGAGCTTCTTCGCGGTGGACTCGCGCATCATGACCATCGCGGCGGCGCCGTCGGAGATCGACGACGAGGTCGCGGCGGTGACCGTGCCGTCCTTGCGGAAGGCGGGCTTGAGCGACGGGATCTTGTCCGGGTTGGCCTTGAACGGGGACTCGTCCTTGTCGATGATCACGTCGCCCTTGCGGCCGGACACGGTCACCGGCGCGATCTCCCAGGAGAAGGAGCCGTCGCTGTTGGCGGCCACGGCGCGGCGGGTGGACTCGATCGCGTAGGCATCCTGCTCCTCGCGGGTGAAGGTGTACTTGGCCGCGCAGTCCTCGGCGAACTGGCCCATCGACTTGCCGCCGCCATTGGGCGTCTTCTCGTAGGCGTCCTCCAGGCCATCGTAGGCCATGTGGTCGAACAGCGTGCCGTGGCCGTAGCGGTAGCCGCCGCGGCCCTTGAGCATCATGTAGGGCGCGTTGCTCATGCTCTCCATGCCGCCGGCCACGACGATGTCCTGGCTGCCGGCCACCAGCAGGTCGTGCGCGAGCATCGCGGCCTTCATGCCGGAGCCGCAGACCTTGTTGATCGTGGTGGCGCCGGCCGAAGTGGGCAGGCCGGCATTCAGCGTGGCCTGGCGCGCGGGCGCCTGGCCCTGGCCCGCGGGCAGCACGCAGCCCATGATGACTTCCTGGACCTGGTCGGGTTTCAGGCCGGCGCGCTCGATCGCGGCCTTGATCGCGATGCTGCCGAGCTGGTGGCCGGCCAGGCCGGACAGCTCGCCCATCATGGCGCCGATGGGCGTGCGGGCGACGGAAACGATGACGACGGGATCGCTCATGTGAGACTCCTGGAAAGAGGGGCGGTGGAGGAAGGCGCGGCCGGCGCCGCAGCGGCGCCGGTGGCCGCGTCGGCGCCGCCCCCGGCCGGGGCGAGCCGGTGCCGGAAGCGTAGCGCGTCGGGATAGGGAAACACGTCTTCGAGCAGCCCGGCGCGCACGCGGCGCTGGCGCAGCTGCCAGTATTCCGGGTCGAGGAGGTCGGCGTGGTGCGCCATGAAGGCCTTGCGCACCCGCGGGTCGCCCAGCAGGAAGGTGCCGAACTCCTCGGGGAACACGTCGTTCGGCGCCACCGGGTACCAGGGCTCGGAGGCCATCTCGTCCTCGGGGGTGCGCGGCTCGGGGATGCGGCGGAAGTTGCAGTCGGTCAGGTAGGCGATCTCGTCGTAGTCGTAGAACACGACGCGGCCCTGGCGGGTGACGCCGAAGTTCTTGTAGAGCATGTCGCCGGGGAAGATGTTCGCCGCGACCATCTCCTTGATGGCCTGCCCGTACTCGACGACCGCGCGCTCGCGCTCGTCGTCGTCGGCGCGCTCGAGGTGGAGGTTGAGCGGCACCATGCGCCGCTCGATGTACAGGTGGCGGATCACGATCGCGTCGCCGTCGTCCTCGATCATCGAGGGCGCGCTGTCGAGCAGCTCTTGCATCAGCAGCGGGTCCACCCGCGACTTGGGGAAGGGCACGTCCGAGTATTCCCAGGTGTCGGCCATCCGGCCCACGCGGTCGTGGAACTTGACCAGCTGGTAGCGCTCCTCGATGTGCTCGCGGCTCACGTCCTTGCCGCGCTTGTCGCGGATCAGCTTGAACACGTAGGGGAAGGAGGGCAGCGTGAACACCAGCATCACCAGCCCGCGGATGCCCGGGGCCAGGATGAAGCGGTCGTGCGAGTTGTGCAGGTGCTGCAGCAGGTCGCGATAGAAGAGCGTCTTGCCCTGCTTGGCCAGGCCGAGCATCGTGTAGAGCTCGGACTCGGGCTTGGTGGGCATCAGCGTCTTCAGGAAGCGCACGTAGGCCGAGGGCACGTCCATGTCGACCATGAAGTAGGCGCGCGAGAAGTTGAACAGCGCCTCGATGCGGTCGCTGCCCACCAGCAGCGCGTCGAGGTAGAGCCGGCCCTGCGAGTCGCGCAGGATGGGGATCGCGAACGGGATCAGCTCGCTGTCGTTCACCACGCGGCCGATCAGGTAGGCGCCCTTGTTGCGGAAGAACAGGCCGCGCAGCACCTGCAGCTGGCAGTCCACCGCGGGCGCTTCGTCGCCCAGCACCTGGGCCTCGAGCGTCTGCAGCACCAGGTCGAGGTCGCGCCCCACGTCCACGAAGGGGCAGGCGAAACCCAGGTCCACGATCATCCGGCGCAGCGCCGGCTCCCAGCCCTCGGCCAGCGGGTAGTAGACGCGGTAGGACGGCGGCTCCGAGTCGAGGTAGTCGGTGGCGACCGCCGGCCGCACGAAGATGAACGCGTTGTGGAAGTAGGAGCGGTGCAGGATCTTGGCGCAGACCGAGTTGAAGAAGGTCTCGGCGAGCTCCGGCTGCCGGTGCTCGGCCAGCAGCGCCACGTACTCGCGCCTGACCTGCTGCCACAGCGGATCCTGGGCCGCCGCCGCCCCGGCGGGATCCTGGAGCGCCGCGGACCCGGATCCGTCGAGGCCGGAAATGGCGCCGAACTCGTGCTCGATCCGCGCGGCCGCCTCGCGCACCCGCTGGTCGTAGAACGCGATCCGCTCGCTGGCGAGCCTGCGGATGCCGTGCCAGTCGCCGCGCTCGAAGCGCGCCTTGGCCTGCTGCGCGTTGTAGCGGAACAGCCCGTAGTGCCGGTCGAAGCCCGCCAGGACCGCGCGGGCGATCGCGGCCGGCAGCATCGCGACGGGCTCGGCGGCCTTCATGGCGGTTCGCTCAGCGGGTCTCGCCGAAGAGCTCGCGGCCGATCAGCATCCGGCGGATCTCCGAGGTGCCGGCGCCGATCTCGTAGAGCTTGGCGTCGCGCCACAGCCGCCCGGTCGGGTAGTCGTTGATGTAGCCGTTGCCGCCCAGGCACTGGATGGCCTCGCCGGCCATCCAGGTGGCCTTCTCGGCGGCGAACAGGATCGCGCCGGCGGCGTCCTTGCGCAGGCTGCGCACGTCGACCTTGCCCTCGCGCGAGCGGTCGCACTGCTTGCCCACCTCGTAGACGTAGGCGCGGGTGGCCATCATCGTGCTGTACATGTCGGCGAGCTTCCCCTGCATCAGCTGGAACTCGCCGATCGGCTGGCCGAACTGCTTGCGATCGTGCACGTAGGGCACCACCGCGTCC
>MEEC01000086.1 GCA_001724315.1 Lautropia sp. SCN 70-15
CGAGCCGCCTGCGCGTGCGCCGCATCGACGATTCGCAGGGCATCTCGGTGCCGCCCGAGCCCGACACCGTCGACTGCATCGACCTCGGCCTGATCCCGGAGGGCCTGCCCTTCGGCCAGCTGTCGGCCGCCGCGGGCGAAGGCTCGTTCCGCTTCATCGAGCGGGCCGCGAAGCTGGCCGCGGCCGGCCAGGTCGACGCGATCTGCACCGCGCCGCTGAACAAGGAGGCGCTGCACGCCGCCGGCCACAAGTACCCCGGCCACACCGAGCTGCTCGCCGAGCTCACCGGCACCGACGAGGTGTCGATGCTGCTGATGGCGCCGAAGCTGCGCGTGATCCACGTGACCACCCACATCGGCCTGCTCGACGCGGTCGAGCGCATCGAGCCCGGCCTGGTCGAGCGCACGATCGCGCGCGGCCGCGAGCTGCTGGTGCGCGCCGGCATCGCGAACCCCCGCATCGCGGTCTGCGGCATCAACCCGCACGCCGGCGAGAACGGGCTGTTCGGCCGCGGCGAGGAAGCGGCCAAGATCGAGCCGGCGGTGGCCGCCTGCCAGGCGCGCGGCTGGGCGGTGCAGGGCCCGCTGCCGGCCGACACGCTCTTCTACCGCGCCACCCGCGACGACTTCGACCTGGTGGTGGCCATGTACCACGACCAGGGCCACGGCCCGGTGAAGGTGCTGGGCCTCGAGGCCGGGGTCAACGTGACCGTGGGCCTGCCCTTCGTGCGGACCTCGGTCGACCACGGCACCGCCTTCGACATCGCCGGCACCGGCCGGGCCGACGACCAGAGCCTGGTCGAAGCGCTGATGCAGGCAGTCGAACTCGCGCCGCGCCACGGCTGAAGAGAGGTGACGATGACTGCCGCCGGTCCGCAGAAGCAGTACTTCGATTCGCTCGCCGCCGGGTCCTTCCGGATCCAGCGCTGCCAGGCCTGCTCGAACCACGTGTTCTATCCGCGCGTGCAGTGCCCCCGCTGCGCCAGCGACCGGCTGGCCTGGGTCGAGCCTTCGGGCCTGGGCACCGTCTACTCGACCACCGTGTTCCGCCGCAAGCCGGCCGACGGCGGCGACCAGCAGATCGCGCTGGTCGACCTCGACGAAGGCGTGCGGATGATGAGCCGCGTCGAGAATCTCGACCCGGCGGCGGTTCGCATCGGCATGCGGGTCAAGGCCCGCATCGCGCAGCAGGACGGCGCGCCGCTCATCGTCTTCGACCCGGTGGAGGGCTGAGCCATGGCGCACCCCCTGCGCGGCAAGACCGCGATCGTCGGCGTGGGCCATGCCGGTTTCGGCGACGCCTCCGGCTTCACCGAGATGGAGATCCTGACCCAGGCCGCGCTGGCCGCCTGCGCCGACGCCGGCATCAGCCTGCGCGAGATCGACGGCCTGGCCACCTGCAGCGTCACTTCGGGCATGTGGGGCATGGCGGTGGCCGAGAGCCTGGCCATCCGCCCGAAGTTCCTCGACAGCACGATGATCGGCGGCTCCAGCTTCGTCGAGCACCTGCTGCCGGCGATGCTCGCGCTCGATGCCGGTATCTGCAACGCGGTGCTGGTCTGCTACGGCAGCACGCAACGCAGCGGCACGGTCAACCGTGCCGCGATCGCCTCGGCCCGCAAGCTGCTCGATGCCCAGCCCTACGAGCATCCCTACGGTCCGGCCGCGCCCGCGCCCTCGTACGCGCTGGCCGCCGCGCGCCACATGCACCAGTACGGCACCACCCGCGAGCAGCTCGCCGAGGTGGCGGTGGCCGCCCGCAGGTGGGCGGTGCTCAACCCCGAGGCGCAGATGCGCGACCCGCTCACGATCGAGGACGTGATCGGCGCGCGGATGGTCGCGGACCCCCTCACCGTGCGCGACTGCTGCCTGGTCACCGACGGCGCCGGCGCCTTCGTGCTCACCCGCGCCGACCGCGCGCGCGACCTGGCCAGGCCGCCGGTGCACGTGCTCGGCAACGCCACCGCGATCTGGCACCGGCAGATCTCCTCGCTGCCCGACCTGACCGTGACCGCCGCCAGCGAATCGGGCGCGCGCGCCTTCGAGATGGCCGGCATCACCGCGAAGGACGCCGACGTGGTCGAGCTCTACGACGCGTTCACGATCAACACGATCCTGTTCCTCGAGGACCTCGGCTTCTGCCCCAAGGGCGAGGGCGGGCGCTTCGTGGCCGACGGCGCGATCGCGCCGGGGGGCCGGCTGCCGGTCAACACCAACGGCGGCGGGCTTTCGTGCGTGCACCCGGGCATGTACGGCATCTTCATCATGATCGAGGCGGTGCGGCAGCTTCGCGGCGAGTGCGGCGAGCGGCAGGTGAACGGCGCGCGGATCGCGGTGGTCAACGGCAACGGCGGCGTGCTGTCCAGCCAGTCGACCGCGGTGCTGGGCACGGCGGATACGCTCTGACGAACGCGTCTCTCGCGACGGGCGAGGCGCCCGCGCCGCGCAAACGCAAGACGGAACAGGGAGGGCAGGCATGGGCATGATGGAAGGCAAGGTCGTCGTCGTCACCGGCGCGGGCGGCGGCATCGGGCGCGGCATCGCGCTGGCCATGGCCGCGGCCGGCGCGCGCGTGGTGGCCAACGACCTCGGCGTGAGCCTCACCGGCGAAGGCGCCGACGCCGGCCCCGCGCAGCGGGTGGCCGACGAGATCGCGGCCGCCGGCGGCCAGGCGGTGGCCAACACCGACAGCGTGTCGACCTGGGCCGGCGCCCACAGGATCGTGCAGTGCGCGCTCGACCAGTTCGGCCGCATCGACGCCGTGGTCAACAACGCCGGGAACCTGCGCGACCGGATGTTCCACAAGATGAACGAGGAGGAGTGGCGCAGCGTGATCGACGTGCACCTGCACGGCTCCTTCTTCGTGAGCCGAGCCGCGGCCAACCACTTCCGCGACCAGGAAGGCGGCGCCTACGTGCACATGACCTCCACCTCCGGGCTGATCGGCAACTTCGGCCAGGCCAACTACTCGGCGGCCAAGCTCGGCATCGTGGGGTTGTCCAAGTCCATCGCGCTCGACATGGGCCGCTACAAGGTGCGCTCGAACTGCATCGCGCCCTTCGCCTGGAGCCGGATGACCGACTCGATCCCGGCCACCACGCCCGAGGAGAAGGCGCGGGTCGAGCGGATGAAGAAGATGGAGGCCGGCAAGATCGCGCCGATGGCGGTGTTCCTGGCCAGCGACGCGGCCGCCGACGTGACCGCGCAGATCTTCGCGGTGCGCGCCAACGAGATCATGCTGATGGGCCAGTCGCGCCCGGTGCGCTCGGTGCACCTGAGCGAGGGCTGGACGCCCGAGGCCATCGCCGAGGTGGCCGTCCCCGCGATGCGCCGCCAGTTCTACCCGCTCGAGCGCTCGGGCGACGTGATCGACTGGGACCCGATCTGAAGCGCATTGCGTCTCGCACACCCGCGCGCACACCCGCATCGCGTTTCGGGCGAGAATCCGCGATCGCGACCGATCCCCGAACAGCCCCGAGACCATGACCCCTCCCGACAGGAACCCCGCAGGCACGCCCCAGGCCCTGGCCGGCGTGCGCGTGCTCGACTTCTCCCGCGTGCTGGCCGGCCCCTGGTGCTCGCAGAACCTGGCCGACCTCGGCGCCGAGGTGATCAAGATCGAGCGGCCGCGCACCGGCGACGACACCCGCGGCTGGGGCCCGCCCTGGCTGCGCGACGGCCAGGACCACGACACGCGCGACTCCACCTACTACGCGTCGACCAACCGCAACAAGCGCTCGGTCACGCTCGACGTGAGCAAGCCCGAAGGCCGCGCGCTGGCCATCGAGCTGGCCGGGCAGTCGCAGGTCTTCATCGAGAACTTCAAGGTCGGCGACCTGGCCCGCTACGGGCTGGACTACGAGAGCCTGCGCAAGGTGAACCCGGCGCTGGTCTACTGCTCGATCACCGGCTACGGCCAGAGCGGCCCGGACTCGCACAAGCCCGGCTACGACTTCGTCTTCCAGGGCCTGGGCGGGCTGATGAGCATCACCGGCGAGCGCGACGACCTGCCCGGCGGCGGGCCGCAGAAGGTCGGCGTGGCCGTCATCGACATGTTCACCGGCATGTACGCCACGGTGGCGGTGCTGGCCGCGCTGCGCCACGCCGAGCGAACCGGCGAGGGCCAGTACATCGACATGGCCCTGCTCGACACCTCGGTGGCCATCGGCGCCAACCAGATCCTCGGCTACCTGAACAGCGGCAGGATCCCGCCGCGCTACGGCAACGCGCACGCCAACGTGGTGCCCTACAACGTGTTCGAGACCGCCGACGGTCACATGATCCTGGCGGTGGGCAACGACTCGCAGTGGCAGGGCTGCTGCCGCGCGATCGGCCGCCCCGACCTGGGCGCCGACGAGCGCTTCCGCAAGATGAGCGACCGGATCGCCAACCGCAAGGCGCTGCTCGCCGACCTGGAGGCCCACCTGCGCACCCAGCCCTCGCGCCACTGGACCGAGGCGCTGGAGCGCGAAGGCGTGCCCTGCGGCCCGATCAACAACTACGCGCAGGTCATGGAAGAGCCGCAGGTCAGGCATCGCGGCCTGCAGCTCGAGCTGCCGCGCGGCGACGGCGGCAGCGCGCCGAGCATCGCGAGCCCGCTCAAGCTGACCGGCACGCCGGTGCGCTACGAGAGCGGGCCGCCGCTGCTGGGTGAGCACACCGAGGCGGTGCTCGGCGGGCTGCTGGGGCTCGACGCGGCGCGGATCGCGGCGCTGCGCGAGAAGGGCGTGCTGTAGGGGCGCGGCTCAAGAAAACGGGTTGCGAACGCGCCACCACATTGCCAGAACAAAGGGGCGCAGCGGCGACTAAGATTGGCAGGTCTCCCCGAGCAGGCCCGCCCATGACCGCCAGCAGCCCCGTCGAACGCGTCCGGCAGTGGATAGACGCCGCCGACCGCGTGGTCGCGCTCACCGGCGCCGGCATCTCCACCGAGTCGGGCATCCCCGACTTCCGCGGCCCTCAGGGCGTGTGGACGCGCAACCCGGCCGCGGAAAAGCAGTCCACGATCCAGCACTACCTGGCCGACCCCGAGATCCGCAAGGCCTCCTGGCGCAGCCGGCTGGAAAACCCTGCCTGGACCGCGCGGCCGAATGCCGGTCACCAGGCGCTGGTCGCGCTCGAGCGGCGCGGCAAGCTGCACGCGCTGATCACGCAGAATATCGACGAACTGCACCAGCGCGCCGGCAACTCGCCGGACAAGGTCATCGAGGTGCACGGCACGATCCGCCGGACGATGTGCTGGCGCTGCGGCGAGCGCCGGCCCATGGAGGAAACCCTCGCGCGCCTGCGCGCAGGCGAGGAAGACCCGCAATGCCTCACCTGTGGCGGCATCCTGAAGAGCGACACGATCTCCTTCGGCCAGCAGCTGGTGCCCGAGGTCATCGACCGCGCGCTGCGCGTGGCCGGCGAGGCCGACCTGATGCTCGCGATCGGCTCCACGCTGCAGGTCTACCCGGTGGCCGGCGCGGTGCCGCTCGCCAAGGAGTCCGGCGCGAAGGTGGTCATCGTGAATGCCGAGCCCACCGCCATGGACGACCTGGCCGACGCGCGGCTGACCGGGCCGATCGGGGAATTGCTGCCGGCGGTGTGCGGGAGCTGACACACCGCCGCCCCGCGGGGCCCGCGCATGGGCCCACGGCCTAGGACGTCCGGCCAATGGACGCCCGCTCTCGGATCGGCGACGCTCTCTCCAGGTCGACACGGAGCCCGGCAATCATGGTATATACCGTATACACAATGGACTGTGTCCCGGAGGCCACCGTGTTGAGCCGAGTTTTCAGGAGCGGCAATTCCCAGGCCGTGCGCATACCGAAGGACCTCGCTTTCGATCCTGCCGTTCAGGAAGTCGAGATCGAACGACACGGAGACGGGTTGCTCATCCGGCCCGCCAGGCGGGAGTCCTTCGAAGGCCTGGTTCGGGTGTTGACCGCCTTTCCGAAGGACTTCATGGCCGCAGGCCGCGCGCCCCAGGACCAGTCCGAGCGAGACTGGCAGGCCGCCGATCGGAAGAAGCGCTGACCATCGCCCGCCCACGACCCGGGGCAATCGTGCGCTACCTGCTCGACACGAACATCTGCATCTACCTGATTCGGCGTCATCCGCCTGCTGTCCTCGAACGGTTTCGAGGCCTCGCTCGGGGCGACGTCGGAATGTCGGCCGTCACCCTGGCCGAGCTGCGTCACGGCGTCGAAGCCATGGCCACCGAACGCGAACAGGCCTCGCAGGCGCTTGCCGAGCTGCTTTCCTATATTCCCGCACAGCCTTTCGACGTCGAAGCCGCCGCGTCCTACGGTGTGCTCGCCGCCGCAGTACGCCACCGCCGCCGCGATGCGCTGGACCGATTGATCGCCGCCCACGCAATTCGCCTCGACACCACACTCGTCACGAACAACGAGTCCGATTTCGCCGGCTACCCGGGACTGCGCATCGAGAACTGGGCGCGAGCCGCAAACTGACCACCCCGCGTCAGTCCCGCCGTGCCACGATCCTGCGCCCGTCCGCGGCAATCAGCGCCAGCGCCCCATCGGCCGCGATCTCGAAACGCCGCACCTGAGCCAGCAGGCCCAGGAAGCGCTGCTCCTGCTGCATCAGCGCGGGCGCGCAGGCCATCTTCGTGGTGAGCATCCGGCCCAGCGTCAGCCCTTCTCCGGTCAGCTCGTAGGCGCCGGAGTAACGGTTGCACGACGCGGCGCCGGCCACCCGGCCATCGTCGCCGAAGCGCAGCGTGACCCGCGATCGGTCGACGATCCCGGCCCCGCCGATGTCCTCGACCCGCCACTCGGGGCCCTGCAGCAGCGAGGCCGGCTCCCCGCCGCAGCCCTGGTACGCCCTGCCCTGATAGGCGATGCGAACCGACTTCGGATAGGGCGTGCCGGTCATCGTGTCGGCGCAGCGCGCGTCCGAAGCGGTCACGGTCAGCGGACCGCCGGCCGCCTGCAGCGACCATGTCATCGCACCGGCCGACACCACGGGCTCGCCCGAGCGTCGGAAGACCCGCACGCTGCCGTCGGCGGTCTCGAAGCGCAGCTGCGGCCCGTAGATCTCCAGCCGCCAGCCGGGCTCGTTGCCGGTGGCGCGGAAAGCCTGGGACCCGTGTGCCACCACGCGGCACTCGGGCAAGGCTTCGCCGCGCAGCGTGACCATGGCCCGCTCGCCGCGGCTCCAGAAGGTGGTCGCGGGGTCGCCCTCGGCCTCGAACTTCGCGCCCGAGGCGGCCGGCACCGGGCGCAGCGCATAGCGCTCGCCGTCCGCCCGCAGTTCCATCCGGTCGCCGGCGTAGCCGACGGCGAGCACCCGATCGCCGCAGCGCAGTTTCACCGCGAAGGCCTCTTCGCGCGCGCCGTGTTCGCCGGCCGGCGCCCGCCCCGACGGCGGCGCGTCGGATATCCCCGCGCAGGCGGACAGCGCGAGGCCCAGCGGAAGCAGCATCGAGCGAGGCAGGCAAGCCGGAAGGCGGCCGAAGATCATTCGCAGTCCCCCATTCGCAGTCGGCCTTCTCGGGCGGCGCCTACTTCCCGATGCAGAACCTGCTGAAGATCACCCCCAGCAGGTCGTCGGCGCTGAATTCCCCGGTGATCTCGTTCAGCCGCTCCTGAGCCAGCCGCAACTCTTCGGCGAACAGGTCGAGCCGGCTGTTGCCCTGCTGCCCATGCGCGGCCGCCGTGGCGGCGTGGGCCGCAGCCGCGCGCAGCGCCACCAGGTGACGCTCGCGCGCAATGAACGCCGACTCGCCCGCGCCCTGCCAGCCGGCCAGCGCCAGCAGCTCGCGGCGCAGCAGGTCCACGCCCTCGCCGGTGCGCGCCGACAGCCACAGCCGTTCGGGCAGGCCGCCCTCGGCCGCCTCGACCCGCGCGCCCTCGCCGGACAGGTCGATCTTGTTGAACACCCGCAGCACCGGCACGCCGGGTCGCAACCGGCGCGCCAGTTCGTCCTCGATCGACGCTGCGGAGCGGGCCGCAGGCAGCGCCGACGGATCGGGCGAGACGGCCGCAGCCGCGGCGCTCGCCGCTTCCTCGCCTTCGCGCGCCGCGCCTCGGTCGGCCACCGCATCGAGCAGGTGCAGCACCACATCGGCCTTCTCGGCCTCGGCCCAGGTGCGGGCGATGCCGATCCGCTCGACCTCGTCCTGCGTGTCGCGCAACCCGGCCGTGTCGATGATGTTGAGCGGCACGCCTTCGATCTGGATGGCCTGCGCCACCCGGTCGCGGGTGGTGCCGGCGATGGGCGTCACGATCGCCACCTCGGCGCCGGCCAGCGCGTTCAGCAGCGAGCTCTTGCCCACGTTGGGCTCGCCGACCAGCACCACGTTCAGGCCCTCGCGCAGCAGCGCGCCCTGCCGGGCCTCGGCCAGCACCGCGTCGAGCCGCGCGCGCACGCGCGCCAGCCGACCCAGCGCGTCGGCCGCCTCGAGGAAGTCGATTTCCTCCTCGGGGAAGTCCAGCGTGGCCTCGACCAGCATCCGCAGCTCGACGAGTTCGTCGACCAGCTCGTGGATCCGCTTCGAGAATTCGCCGGACAGCGAGCGCGTGGCCGAGCGTGCCGCCTGCTCGGTGCTCGCGTCGATCAGGTCGGCCACCGCCTCGGCCTGGGCCAGGTCGAGCTTGTCGTTGAGGAAGGCCCGCTGCGTGAACTCGCCGGGCTCCGCCAGGCGCAGGCCGATCGGCGCGCCGGCCTCGAGCACCCGGCGCAGCAGCAACTGCATCACCACCGGGCCGCCGTGTCCCTGCAGCTCCAGCACTTCCTCGCCGGTGTAGGAATGCGGCGCCGGGAAGTGGATGGCGATGCCGCGATCGATCTCGCCGCCGTCGGCATCGAAGAAGGGCCCGTAGGTCGCGTGCCGCGGCGCCAGCGCGCGCCCCAGCAAGCCGTCGATCACGCAGGCGAGGTCCGCCCCCGACACCCGCACCACGCCGATTCCTCCGCGCCCGGGCGCGGTGGCGATCGCAGCGATCGGCGAGTTGTCGGTCATCGTGAACCTCCGTGGAAGCGGTCGTGCAAAGCGTGGACCGGGAAGCGCACAGTATCCCCCGCAATGCCCACCCGCAAAACGACAGCGGCGCCCGAAGGCGCCGCCGAAACTACCCTGCTCCCTTCTCGCTTCAACCCTTCAGCTTCTTCGCCGCCATCTGGTCGTTGATCTTCCGGGTGATCAGCCACTGCTGGATGATCGAGTAGATGTTGTTCACCAGCCAGTACAGGACCAGGCCCGCCGGGAAGAAGAAGAACATGACCGAGAACACCAGCGGCATGATGGTCATCATCTTGGCCTGCATCGGATCCGGCGGCGTCGGATTGAGCTTGACCTGGATGAACATCGTGCCGGCCATGATCAGCGGCAGGATGTAGAAGGGGTCCGGCGCCGACAGGTCCTTGATCCAGCCGATCCAGGGCGCGTCGCGCATTTCCACCGAGGCGAGCAGCACCCAGTACAGCGCGATGAACACCGGGATCTGCACCACGATCGGCAGGCAGCCGCCGAGCGGGTTGATCTTCTCGGTCTTGTACAGCTCCATCATCGCCTGGTTCATCTTCACGCGATCGTTGCCGTAGCGC
>MEEC01000087.1 GCA_001724315.1 Lautropia sp. SCN 70-15
CTTCAACGCCGGCCGCTACGCGAGCCGCAACGCCGCCTTCCAGAACGCAGCGAGCATCGCCTCGGGCATTCCGCTCGCGCTCGACGGCGACCTGGTCCGGCACGATGCCGGCCGCGACGCGAGCCCCGGCCAGACCGAGCTCGCGATCCGCTCGCTCGGCAAGCGGCTGGGCATCGGCGACGGCGAGATCCGCCGCGCGCTCGAGCTCGGCGACCAGCGCAAGTTCGAGGACAGCGAGCTCTACCGGCGCGTTTTCGCCCTGGCCGAGCAGCTCGAGCGCCGGCCCTTGCCGCGCGCGGTGGTGCCGCAGATCGCGCTGAAAGGCCCCAAGATCAGCCGCAAGCTGACGACCGAATGGTTCGCCAACCGAGTCGACGAGCGGCACCGCCGCTGCCTGGCGCGAGCCGCCGACCCGGCAAACGCGGCGACGAACGCGGCAGCGCGCTGACGTGGCGCTTCATCCGGCCATCGTCTTCATTGCCGGGCTGGTGCTGCTCGCGATCGGCGCCGAGCTCATGCTGCGCGGCAGCTCCCGGCTGGCGGTCATGCTCGGGGTGAGGCCGATCGTGCTGGGACTCACCGTGGTGACCGTGGGCAACAGCCTGCCGGAGCTGGCGATCGGCCTGACCGCCGGCGCGGAAGGCCGCGACGGGCTGGTCGTGGGCAACATCGCCGGCACGAACATCTTCAACATCCTGTTCATCCTCGGCCTGACCGCCCTGATCAGGCCGCTGCCGATCCAGCCGCTCAGCGGTCGGCTCGGCGCGCCGGCGATGCTCGCTGCCACCGTCGCGCTGATCGCCATGTCGCTGGACGGCAGGCTCGGCCGCATCGACGGACTCCTGCTGCTTGCCGCGGCGCTCGCCTACTCGGCAGCCGTGGTGCGGATGAGCCGCCGCGCGAGTCCTGCGGTCAAGCGCGAGTTCTACGAGGAGTTCGGCGCCGAGGCCCTGCTCGCCGCGCCCGGCGCGGCCCGGCTGGCGAGCAACGCGTTGCTGCTGCTGGCCGGGATCGCGGTGATCGCGCTGGGCGCCCAGCTGCTCGTCTCGGGGGCGGTCGACATTGCCCGAACGCTGGGCGTGTCCGACGCGATCATCGGCCTGACGATCGTCGCGATGGGCACCTCGGCGCCGGAGCTCGCGACGACGATCGTGGCCACCATCAAGAACGACCGCGACATCGCGGTCGGCAACCTGGTCGGCAGCAGCCTCTACAACATCCTGGTCATCCTGGGCGCGACCTGCATTGCGATCCCGGGCGGCATTGCGGTGGGCACGGAGATCCTGCGCCTGGACCTGCCCTTTGCCGCCGCGGTGGCGCTGGCCTGCCTGGCGGTGTTCCGCAGCGGAAGGGTGATGTCGCGCACCGAAGGCGCGTGCTTCGTGGGCGCCTACCTGGCCTACCTGGGCACGCTGATCGCGCGGACCTGAGTTTCCGGCAGACCGCGAGTCGCGGGCCGACCGCGGCGCTACTGCCGCTTGCCGCGCCAGATCGACAGCAGCACCCACACCCCACCGGCCACCGCGCCGAGAAAACCCAGCAGGCCCAGCGTGCGCAGCCCGGTGAACGCCGGATCGCCCACCACCGTCATCAGGATCGCGGTGCCGATGATCAGCGCGGCGGTCACGATGCCGATGGTCATGCGGCTCGCGGCGCGATCGAGCTTCTCGCCGAACCGGTCGAGCGCCACGATGTCGACCTGCATGTTCAGCTTGCCGCGCCGCGCCGCTCGCATCAGCTGGCCAAGGTCCTGCGGCAGCGAGGCCAGCAGGTTCATCGCGCTGCCCGCCGCGCGCCAGCCCCGCTTCGCGATGGCGGCCGGCGACTGGTGCGCCAGCAGCACGCGCTTGAGGAAAGGCTCCGCCTCGGCAGCCATGTCGAAGTCCGGGTCGAGTTGCCGCCCCATGCCCTCCAGCGTGATGAAGGCCTTGACCAGCAGCGACAGGTCGGGCGGCAAGGACAGGTCGTTCTCGCGCAGGATAGCCAGCAGGTCGGACAGCATGGCCGCCAGGTCCAGCTGCCGCAGCGGCACGTTGCGGTACTGGTCGACGAAGCCGTCGATCTCGTGGCGAAGCCGCGCCGGGTCGATCTCGCGCTCGGCGTCGCTGCGCCAGTCGAGCAGCACCTCGGCGACCGTCTCGGAATCGCCGGTGACCAGCCCGTGCAGCATCAGCGCCACCTGGTAGCGCCGCTCCTCGGTCAGCCGGCCCACCATCCCGAAGTCGATGAAGGCCAGGCGGTTGCCCGGCAGATAGAAGACGTTGCCCGGGTGCGGATCGGCGTGGAACAGGCCGTCCTCGAGCATCATCTTCAGCACCGCCGCGGCGCCGCGCCGGGCCAGCAGCTTGCGGTCCAGGCCCGCCGCGTCGGCCGCCGCCAGGTCGCGGCCGGGAATGCCTTCGACGAAATCCTGCACGTTGAGCCGCTCGCCGGACCACTGCCAGTGGATCCCCGGCACCACGACATCCGGACTGCCGGCGAAGTTGGCGGCGACCCGCTCGGCGATCCGGCACTCGGCGGCGAAGTCCATCTCGCGGCGCAAGGACAGCGTGAACTCGCGCACCACCTCGCGCGGCCGGTAGCGGCGCAGGTCGGGCGCCTCCGCCTCGAGGATCTCGGCCAGCCGCGCGAGCAGGTGCAGGTCGGCCTCCACCACCGGGCGGATCCCCGGACGCCGGACCTTGAGCACGACCTCTTTCCCATCGGGCAGAGTGGCCCGATGGACCTGCGCCAGCGAGGCGGCGGCGATCGGCTCGGTGTCCAGGCGCGCGAACGCGGTCTCGGGCGCCTCGCCGAGGTCCTCGGTCAGCTGCGCGCGGATCGAGGCAAAATCGGCGGCCGGCGCCGCGTCCTGCAGCTTGCCGAACTCCTCGATCCAGTCCGGGGGGAACAGGTCGACCCGGGTGGCCAGGATCTGGCCCAGCTTCACGAAGGTGGGCCCCAGGTCCTCGAGCACGCGCCGCACGCGGGCCGGCGGCTCCAGGCGCGCGAGTTCCTCGGGCGCGCGCCAGTGCAGCGCCTTGCCCGCTTTCTCGAGCGCTCCGGCCATGCCGATGCGCCGAACCAGGTCGCCGAAGCCGTAGCGGATCAGGACGGCCGCGATGTCGTTGGCGCGCGAAAGGTCGCGCGCGGCGCCTATGGCCTGCCAGAGCATCAGCTGCGATCGCTCGGGGGCGCGCCCCTCTCGTCGCTCCGCCCGGACACCGACTGCAGCGAATCGGCAATGCCGCGCAGCATGCCGGCGGCCAGTCCTGCCAGGAGTCCTGCCTCGTTGCGCACGGTGCGCGCGCCGGCCTCGAGCTGGTCCTGGGCCGCGTCCGCCAGCGCCCGGGCGAGCTGCGAGGCGGCCGACTGCACCCGGCCGCCGACCGCGGTGCCGCTGGCCCGCGAATGCGCGGCCAGGTCGCGCAGCGTTTCCTGCACGTGGCCGGTCGCGCTGCGGGCAGCTTCCGTCAGCGTGTCCAGGAACTTCGACTCCAGGCCTGCGAGCTCGTCGGCCCGGGTCTTCAGGCCTTCGCGGGAGAACTCGCTGGTGCGGCCAGCGGCTTCCTGGATCGCCAGCTGCGTGGCCTGCGCGGCGGCCGCGAGGGCCTCGTCGAGACCGCGCACCGCCTCCTTGAGTGCGGTCGCGCTCTGCTCGCCCGGCCGGGCGACGCCCTGCTGGGCGCCCTTCAATACCGCGCCCATCACCTGCCGGATGCCCTCGCCGTCGAGCCGGCCCTCGGACAGGGCCGAGAGGGTGATGCCGCGCACGCGTTCGGCGATCGAGGCCGGGTCGCTTTCGACCGCTGCCTTCACTTCGCCTTCGAGCTTCGTCGTATCCTGATCCATCGTTCCTCCGTGTGCCCGGCGCGCGGTGTCGATCGACGACGCGCCGCTTCGCGATAGTCGCCCATTTTGAGCCTTTACGGTACCGAGTCCGCCGCCCCTCACCGCGACCCGAACGAGCCGGCATGAGCAGCCACCCCGCGCATCGCCCCCGCCTGCCCGCCGCCATCTGGACGCTCGGCTTCGTGAGCCTGCTGATGGACGTGTCCTCGGAGATGATCCACAGCCTGCTGCCGGTCTACCTGGTGGTGGGGCTGGGAGCGAGCGCGTTCGCGGTCGGCCTGATCGAAGGCTTCGCCGAGGCCACCGCCCTGATCGTCAAGGTCTTCTCCGGCATGCTCTCCGACTACTGGGGCCGGCGAAAACCGCTGGCGGTGCTGGGCTACGGCCTGGGCGCCCTGTCCAAACCGCTGTTCGCGCTGGCCCCGGGCGCGGGTTTCGTGTTCGCGGCCAGGCTGATCGACCGGATCGGCAAGGGCATCCGCGGCGCGCCGCGCGACGCGCTGGTCGCCGAGATCGCGCCCGAATCGATCCGCGGCGCCGCCTTCGGGCTGCGCCAGTCGCTGGACACGGTGGGCGCCTTCCTGGGGCCGCTGGTCGCGATGGGCCTGATGCTGCTCTGGGCGAACGACTTCCGCGCGGTCTTCTGGGTGGCGGTGATTCCCGGCGTGCTGGCGGTGGCGCTGCTCTTCCTCGGCGTGCGCGAGCCCGAGCGCGCGCGCGAGCCCCCTGAGCGCGTGCGCGAGCCCCCTGAGCGCGTGCGCGAGCCCCCTGAGCGCGTGCGCGATTCCTCCGACAGCACGCGCGAGTGCGGATCCGTGCGCGAGCCATCCCCGCGCAATCCGATCCGGCGCGCGAACCTCGCGCGGCTGCCGCGCGCCTACTGGTGGGTGGTGGCCTTCGGTGCGGTCTTCACGCTGGCCCGCTTCAGCGAGGCCTTCCTCGTGCTACGCGCGGAGCAGGGCGGGTTGCCCCTGGCGCTGGTGCCCATGGTGCTGATCGCGATGAACGTCGTCTATTCGCTGTCGGCCTACCCCTTCGGGAAGCTCTCCGACAGCATGGACCGGCGCGCCCTGCTGGTGCCGGGCCTGCTCGTGCTCGCGGCGGCGGACCTGGCGCTGGCCTGGAGCAGCCACTGGGGATGGGTCTGGCTGGGCGTGTCGCTGTGGGGGCTGCACCTGGGCATCACGCAGGGCCTGCTGGCGACCATGGTGGCCGATGCGGCGCCGCCCGACCTGCTCGGCACCGCCTACGGCTTCTTCAACCTGGTGAGCGGCATCGCGATGCTCGCGGCCAGCGCGCTGGCCGGGCTGCTCTGGGACCGCTTCGGCGCCGAGCAGACCTTCCTCGCCGGCGCGGTGTTCTGCCTGGCCGCGCTGGCCCTGCTGGTCGCTCACCCGGCCGCAGCTGCTCGGCGGCGCAGGTGATCGATCAAGGCCCTGGAAGACGCCGACAGCATCGAATCCGGACGCGAGCACACGACGAACTGCCGCCCCTTCCCGGAACCTCCCCGATGCGATGCGGGTCCGTTCGGGCTAGCATTGGCGGATCGCTCCAGGGAGATCCCCCATGAACGGCATCCGCATTCTCGCCCTGATCCTGATCGTGGCCGGCGCGCTCGGGCTCGTCTATGGCGGCTTCAGCTACACCAAGCAGACCGACGTGGCCAAGCTGGGCCCGATCGAGCTCACCGTGAAGGAGAAGGAAACGGTCAACGTGCCGCTGTGGGCCGGCATCGGCCTGATCGCGGTCGGCGCGGGCCTGCTCGTCTTCGGCGGCGGCCGTCGCTGAGAGGCCGGGACCGCGCATGAGCGACCCGATCCGCCGAGCCGACTTCGGCCGTGTCTCGGTCTTCTTCGGCGAGAAGTCCGGCAAGTATCCGGATGGCAACCAGGTCGTGGTGCACGGCACCGACACGCACGCGATCTTCGACACGCCGCTGGTGGCCAACCGCATCGGGGCCGAGGTCGACGATGCCGAGCTGGTGATCCTGGGCCACGTCCACGAGGACCACATGGCCGGGCTGCATCGGGTGCCACACGCGCCGGTGCACGTGCACGAGCTCGACGTCGAGGCCGCGCGCAGCTGGGATGGGCTGTCGCGGCACTTCGGGCTGTCGCCCGAGGCGGCGCGCAAGATGCTCGACAAGGCAACGCGCGAGTTCCACTATGCGCCGCGGCCCGACGCGATCGCCTACCGGGACGGCGCCAGCTGGAACCTGGGCGGGTCCACCGTGCGCGCGATCCACATGCCCGGCCACACTTCGGGCCACTGCGTGCTGCTGGTCGAGCCCGAGGGCGTGGCCCTCATCGGCGACATCGACCTGAGCGGCTTCGGGCCCTACTATGGCGACGCCACCTCCAGCCTTGCCCAGTTCCGCCGCACGCTGGCGCGCCTGCCCGAGGTGCCGGCGCGGGTCTGGGTCACCTCGCACCATCGCGGCATCTACACCGAGCGGCCGGCCTTCCTCGAGGCGCTGGCCGCCTTCGCCGGCAAGATCGACGAGCGCAGCGATCGACTGGTTGAACTGCTGCGCGAGGCTCCACGGAGCGTGGACGAGCTGGTGGCGATCCGCCTGCTCTACCCGGCCGACTACGAAGAGCTGTGGATCGACGACGTCGAGCGCCGCACGATCACGCAGCACCTCGACGAGCTGACCGCCGCCGGCCGCGTGTCGGAAGTCGAACCCGGCCGCTTCGCGGCGGCCTGAACGCCCGCCAGTCGCCGCCGCCAAGCCGATCCTCCCGACGAGACACGCCATGCTGCCCGGGGTACGCAAGCTGGCCGCGGTGGAGCGAACCCCGCAGGCCAACGTGAAGCTGGGCGCCGCGCTCGCCTTCGTGGCCGGCGCGGCCAATGCCGGCGGCTTCCTGGCGGTGGGCCAGTACACCTCGCACATGACCGGCATCGTCTCGTCGATGGCCGACAACCTGGCGCTGGGCCAGCTCACGATGGCGCTGGCCGGGCTGGCCGCGCTCGGCAGCTTCCTGGCCGGCGCGATGACCACCGCGGTGCTGGTCAACTGGGGGCGTCGCATGCGGCTGCGCAGCCAGTACGCCCTGCCGCTGCTGCTCGAGGCGGCGCTGCTGCTCGTCTTCGGGCTGCTCGGAGCGGCCATGTCGATGAAGATCGCGCTGCTGCTGCCGGCAACGGTCCTGGTGCTGTGCTTCATCATGGGCCTGCAGAACGCGGTCATCACCAAGATCTCGCGCGCGGTGATCCGCACCACGCACGTCACCGGGCTGGTCACCGACCTGGGCATCGAGCTCGGCAAGCTGGTCTACGTGAACCGCTTCCGCGACGACCTGCGGGTGGTGGCCGACCGGCGCAAGCTGCGGCTGCACGCGCTGCTGATCGGCATGTTCTTCGTGGGCGGCCTGGTCGGCGCGCTCGGCTTCAAGCACATCGGCTACGCCATGACGATCGGCCTGGCCGCGATCCTGGTGCCGATCTCGCTGCGCCCCTTCCTCGACGATCTCCGCATCCGCTACCGGGCGTGGCGGCGGCGTTGAAAGCTAGAATCGGGTCGTGGGTGTCCGTGAGCCGGCGGCCTGGCCGACCGGCAGTCCTTTCCCCGAACCGGAGCCGGCCATGAAGTGGCGAGGAAACCGCGAGAGCAGCAATGTCGAGGATCGCCGTTCGGGCGGCGGCTTCGGAGGCGGGGGCATTCGCCTCGGCGGCGGCGGCATCGGGCTGGGCACCATCGCGATCGCGCTGGTCGCGGGATGGCTGCTCGGCGTGAACCCCCTCACGCTGCTGAGCATGCTGGCGGGCGGCGACCCGATGTCCTCGACGCCGACCCAGCAGGCGCCGGCGCAGCGCGGCCCGATCGACGACGAGATGGGCAGGTTCGTGTCGGTGGTGCTGGCCGACACCGAGGATGTCTGGAAGCAGGTGTTCGCCGACAACGGCGGACGCTACCGCGAGCCGGTCCTGGTGCTGTTCCGCGGCGCCACGCAAACGGCCTGCGGCGTGGGCCAGGCCGCGATGGGCCCCTTCTACTGCCCCGCCGACCAGAAGGTCTACATCGACCTGGGCTTCTACGAGACGATGAAGAACCGGCTCGGCGCGCCCGGCGATTTCGCGCAGGCCTACGTGATCGCCCACGAGGTCGGCCACCACGTGCAGAACCTGATGGGGATCAGCGAGCAGGTGCGCTCGGCGCAGGCCCGCATGAGCCAGGCCGACGCCAACGAGCTGAGCGTGCGCGTCGAGCTGCAGGCCGATTGCTTCTCGGGCGTCTGGGCCAACCACGCGCACGAGGCCAGGCGGATCCTCGAGCAGGGCGACATCGAGGAAGCGATGAACGCCGCCGCGCAGATCGGCGACGACGCGCTGCAGAAGCGCCAGCAGGGCTACGTGGTGCCGGACAGCTTCACGCACGGCACCAGCAAGCAGCGGGTGACCTGGTTCAGGCGCGGCCTGGAGTCGGGCGACTTCAGGCAATGCGACACCTTCAACGCTCGCGCGCTCTGACTCCCTGACGCGCTGAGATTCCGGGCATCGGGCTGGCGCCGGCGCGCCGCGCCGCGCCGGTCAGGACCGCGTCCAGCTGCGCAGGATCCTTTCCGGGTCGTCTTCGCCGCGCGCGCGGGCGGCGGCGGTGGGCGTGCCGATCGCGATCCAGCCCACCAGCGTTTCGCCGGGCTCGCACAGCGCGGCAGTGATGCGCGGGTCGGCGGCCTTGCGGCCGCTCAGCATCTTGGCGCCGTAGCCCATCAGGTGCAGGGCGTTCATGAAGTTGGCCAGCGCGCCGCCCACCGCGATCCATTGCTCGTGGGCCGGCACGCCGGCCACGGCGTCGAGGCGCGCGGCCAGCGCCACCAGGGCCGGGCCGTTCCAGGCGCGCGCGGACTCTTCCTGCGCTTCGGGCTCGGATCGGCCGCTGCGCTGCGCGAAGTCCTCGAACAGGGCCGCGAGCTCGGCGCGGCGCGCGTCGGGAATCTCGATCAGCCTGACCGGCGACAGGCGCTTGTGATCGGGCGCGCGCATCGCCGCCCGCGCGGCGAGCCGCAGTTCGGCAGGTGTCGGCCCGGGCGCGGCCAGCTGGCGCGGGCCGATCGAATGCCGGCGCAGCAGATGCTCGAGCACGGCCTGCGGGTCGGGGACATGTCCGGGGTCTTCCATCCGGTTCTCGGCCTTCGCGGTCTCGTACGAATCCTGCGCAACTCTAGCGCAGGGCCTTGGCGCATGGCCGAGCCGTCACGATACCGAACGCCGCACGTCGTACACTCGCGCACCGAGCCATCTTTCGCGCCGCCACATGCCCTCGCTGCCCCGCACGATCGAAGTCTTCCTGGCCTTCCTGCGCCTCGGGCTGACCTCGTTCGGCGGGCCGGTGGCCCACCTCGGTTACTTCCGCAACGAGTTCGTCGAGCGCAGGCGCTGGCTCGAGGATCGCGACTACTCCGACCTGGTTGCGCTGTGCCAGTTCCTGCCCGGACCGGCCAGCAGCCAGGTGGGCATCGCGATCGGACTGTCGCGGGCGGGCTGGCTGGGCGCGCTGGCGGCCTGGAGCGGCTTCACCCTGCCTTCGGCCTTTGCGCTGATCCTGTTCGGCTGGGGCATCGCCCAGCATGGCTGGCTCGCCGCCTCCGGCGCCGTGCACGGCCTGAAGCTCGCGGCGGTGGCCGTGGTC
>MEEC01000088.1 GCA_001724315.1 Lautropia sp. SCN 70-15
ATTCCTGCACCAGTAGATCGGGTTTGAGGCGGAACCAATCCTTCTCAAGATGCCTGACCAGTGACAGGCTGCGAGTCTGCGTGCGCAGTGCGAACCCCTGTCCCAGTTGCCGGGCAAGATGCTTGGCAACGAAGGCCTCGAATACTGCCTCCATCGGGAACAGTAGGGATGGCGCACGATGGCCGCCCGCGCCGGTGAGTGGCGATTCGCCAGCCAGATTGACCAGCCCTTGCTGGTGGCGCTGACGCGGGCCTTCTACTGGCAGCAACTGCTCGACGATGGCGTGGTCGGCAGCGGCAGCGAGATCGCGCAGCGGGAAGGCCTGCACCACTCGACGGTCAACGAGCTGCTGCGGCTTACGCTGCTGGAGCCTGCCATCATCCAGAGCATCCTGGCCGGGCGGCAGCCCCGATGCATGAGCCTGCTGTGGTTCCAGCGGAATCCTCTGCCGACCGACTGGGTGACGCAGCGGGAGGCGGCGGCAGGGTTTGATGCCTGACCGGGCTACGAGCCCTCGATCACCCGTGCCACATCATTGCGGCATTCGGCGCATTGGCCCACCAGCAGCAAGTCGCCACCCTTGATGGTGCCGCTGAAATTGGTGATTGTGGTTTCGTGACGGCAGTGGCCGCACCAGACGTTGGACAGCAGCCGCTTGCGGATGTCGGCAGGGATGGACTCCCAGCGCTGACGGGCGGGTTGGGTAAAAGTGGGCAGTGACTCGATGGTCATAGTTCAGCATACCCAGCGACGGGCGTCCTTCAAGAGCAGCAGCAATTGCTGCTCCCGCAGCGGCGATGCAATGAACCCGAACCGGGTGTAGAACCTCGCCGCTTCTTCATCGATGGGGTGGGTCAGCATGGCCCGAATACCGGCCTGCTCGGCAATCAGCATCGTGCGGCGAATCGCGTCCTGCAGCAGACCAAAGCCTATGCCTCGCCCCTGATCCGCTACCGAGACAGCGAGCCTCGCCAGGATCACCACCGGCAACGGATACTGCCCCATTCCCTTGCGGATGCGTTCCGGTGCTTCCAGCGTGTCAACTTGTCCCACGGTCAGGCTGAAGTAGCCCGCCACGCGGCCATCGTCCTCGGCAACGACGAAGGTCTTGGCCGAGCCACTGCCTTGGGCTTGGCGAGCGTGACGCAACAGCCAATCATTCAGCGCGGGCTTGCCGCAATCAAAACCCTCCAGCAGATGCTGCGCGGCCAGAGGCTCCGGTGCGCGCAACGTCACTTCGTGTCCCAGGGCGCCTTGCGGGCAAACAGGTCACGCAACCCCTCGTTGGCTTGTTCGGGGCGATCCAGCAGATCCATCAGGGCCTGGTACTGGCTACCCGAGACCATGAACAATCGTTGGTCCAGCAGGGTCTGCTCGGCGGCCAGGCACGCGCTGTCGAGGATGAAGTCGGTCAGCGACTTGTGGGCCACCTCGGCGGCACGGCGCAGCACCACCTCCTGTTCGGGGGTGGCGCGCAGCCCAAGTCGGGCCGAGCGGGCGGAAGGCGACGATGCGACGGCAGTCATGGCAGCACCTCTTTTGTTAGATCAATTGCCGCAATGTTAGTACAAATGACGCACGCTGTCTAGTTGCACTGGTGACCGGTCGCCTTGGTTGACGATGAACCACCACGTGTAAGCTGTTGATTTTGCGAGAGCCAGAACTGCGCCTACCCGCAGGCAAAACGGAGAATAGAGACGGCTCTGGCAGAGAAAGTGGCCGATTTCGGGCGTTTCGGCTGATAGCCACCCGCAGCACGGATGGCCGGAACCCCACGTGGCGCGGGGATTTCAGGCAAGAAAAAGGGCCCGGAGATTATCCGAGCCCTTCAATTTGGTGGAGCGGAGGAGGATCGAACTCCCGACCTTCGCATTGCGAACGCGACGCTCTCCCAGCTGAGCTACCGCCCCAAGAGCCCGCCATTATACACAGATCGGGCAGGGCTTCGGCAAGCCTGCGCGCCCGGCCGGTAGCCGCCGGAATCAGCCCTCGCCCGGGTCGTTCGCCGCCGGGTTCGCGCCCTCGAGCACCCGCAGCAGCGACGAGGTGTCGTCCCTGCCCCAGCCCTTGCCGACCAGCGCGTTGAGCTGCTGCGAAACGAGGGCGGTGGCCGGCATGGCCAGGCCCAGCGCCTGTGTCATCGACACCACCAGGCCGAAATCCTTCTGGTGCAGGCGGGCCTCGATGCCGGCGGCGAAGTCGCGCCCGGCCATCTTGGGGCCCATCATGTCGAGCATCCGGCTGCCGGCCATGCCGGCCTGCAGCGCGACCAGCATCTTCCTGGGGTCCACGCCGTTGGCCCGCGCGAACAGCATCGCCTCGGCGATGCCCTGGATGTTGACCACCTGCACCACCTGGTTGCAGGCCTTGACCACCTGGCCTGCCCCGTGGCCCCCGATGTGGGTGATCGTCTTGCCCAGCTTTTCCAGCAGCGGCCTCGCCCGCTCGAGCACTTCGGCCTTACCGCCCACGATGATCGACAGGGTGGCGGCCTGCGCGCCCATCGAACCGCCCGACACCGGGCAGTCGAGCATCTCGATGCCCTTTTTGGCCAGGCGCTCGGCGAACTCGCGGGTGGCCACCGCCGAGATCGTCGAGAAGTCGATGACGACCGTTCCCGGCTTCGCCGCGCCGGCCACGCCGTCCTCGCCGAACAGCACCTTCTCCACGTCGGCGGTGGCGGTCACGTTGGTGCAGACGAAGTCCGTCTCGCGCGCCGCCTCGGCCGGCGTGGCCGCCCAGCGCGCGCCCTGGTCGACCAGGGCCTGCGCGGCCTCGCGCCGCCGGGTGTGCACCACCAGCTCGTGGCCGGCCGCGAGCAGGTGGCCGATCATCGGCGCGCCCATCGCGCCGGCTCCGATGAATCCGATTCGGGCCATCGTCAGTCTCTCCGTTCGAAGTGGAAACAGGTGTGTCGGGGCGCGCGCGGCCCCTCAGGGCCGGCGGCTCACTCCTTGCGGGACGGGCCGCGCATCAGCCGCTCGAGCGTGCGCGGATCCACCTCGGGCGCGAACAGCTCGATGAAGCTCAGCGCGAAGCCGCGCAGGAAGGCGTCGCGCCGCACCGCGAGCTTGACCCGGTTGGCGCCGAACAGCGCGCCGGCCGGCATCGCGACCAGGCCCTTGTCGCGCGCGGCGTCGAAGGCGAGATCCGCGACGATGCCCACGCCGAGGCCCACGCCCACGTAGGTCTTGATCACGTCCGCGTCGATGGCGGCCAGCACGATGTCCGGCTTCAGCCCCGCCTCGGCGAAGGCCCGGTCGATGCGGCGGCGCCCGGCGAATTCCTCCACGTAGGTGATCAGCGGATACTTGACCAGCGCCTGCAGGGTCGGCACCTGGCCGGCGAGCGGGTGCTTCGCCGGGACCACGACCACGTGCTCCCAGTCGTAGGAAGGGATCGACACCAGCTCGTCGACGTCGTCGGGCACCTCGGTGGCGATCGCGAAGTCCACCTCGCGCGCCAGCACCGACGCGGTGATCTGCTTCGGGCTGCCCTGCAGCAGCGTGAGCCGCACCGCGGGATACCGGCGCCGGAACTCGCCGACCACCGCCGGCAGCACGTAGCGCGCCTGCGCGTGGGTGGTGGCCACCCGCAGCTCGCCGGCATCGCGGGCCCGGAAGTCGGCGGTGACCTGCTCGATGCCGGCCACCTCGGCGAGCACCCGCTCGGCACGGGCCAGCACCGCCTTGCCCGGCTCGGTCAGGCCGAGGATCCGCTTGCCGTGGCGCACGAAGATGTCCACCCCGAGCTCGGCCTCGAGCTCGAGGATGCCGCGCGAGAGCGCCGGCTGCGAAGTGCCGATCGCCTGCGCCGCGCGCGTCAGGCTGAAGCCGTGGTTCGCGGTCTCGCGCACGAAGCGCAACTGCTGCAGGTTCATGAACCGCTCCGGTGGCAGGCCCGCTCGGGAAAGTAGCGGTCGCAGAAATAGCAGGGGCCGGCCGGCAGCCACTCGGGCACCGCGTACCAGCGCCGGCGGACCTCGTCGAGCACCCGGTCGCGGTAGGCCTCGTAGCGGAAGCCGTGACCCTCGATCAGGTGGAAGGTGGCGCCGCGCAGCACCAGCTGGCGGTACTCGACGCGCTCGAAGTACGGATCGTAGTCGTCCTTCGCGTAGCGGTCGTCCTTCCGAACGATCAGGATGTCGCGGCCGGCCAGCTCGCGCACGTCGGTCAGGATGTCGTCGTGGCGGGCGTGGCTCGAGCCGGGGCCGAACACGAACACGTACTCGCGCAGGCCGTGGCCCNGTACTCGCGCAGGCCGTGGCCCAGCGTGACCGCCGGCGAGTAGCCCGACGAGGCGATCGCGTAGCGGCCGCGCCAGGGTTCGAGCTCGCGGGCCAGCTCGCCGACGTGCGCGGTCATCACCAGGCCCGGATAGCCCTTCCAGTTTCGGAAGGTCTCGGTGGGCAGGGCCGCGAGCACCGCGATCAGCAGCCAGTGGGCCACCGCGATGCCCCCGGCCAGGGCGATCGCGCGCGCCAGCGCCCGCGGGCCGGCGAGCAGCACGAAGGCCAGCACCGCCGGCAGCACGAAGCTCGCCAGCCAGTGCAGGCCGATGGTCTTGACCGGCGAGAGCAGCGCGAAGATCGCGAAGGGCACCAGCGCGAGCCAGCGCAGCACGCGGGCGTCGGCGAGCGCGCCGGCGGCCGAACCGGCATTGGCGGCCGCGCCAGCGGCCGACCCCGCGTCGGCACCTCCCCGCAGCAGCCGCCAGGCCACCGCAGGCGTGAGCACGTAGACCGCCGAGATCGCGAACAGCAGCGGCGTCTGCCAGGACAGCCCGGCGTTGTCGTGCCGGTTGACCAGGTTGAACATCACGTTGGGCCAGCAGTGCCGCGAATTCCAGGCGATCTGGATCGCCGCCGCCGGCAGCGAGCCGAGCACCACCCACAGCAGGCCCACGATGCGGCGGCGTTCCGGCCGCCACACCGAATGCGCGAAGATCGAGATCGCCAGCAGACCGGCGAAATACTTCGACATCAGCGCGCCGGCGAGCATCAGGCCTGCCAGCAGGAAATCCGCCGCCCGGCCGCTGCGCTGCGCCCGCAGGTAGGCCAGCACGGCCAGCGCGCTGAAGATCATCAGCGGGATGTCGGTGGTGATCGCCACGTTCCAGGCGTTCAGCGGCACCAGCAGCGTCAGCGTGCCGGCGTTCCAGGCCAGGGCCTGGCCGTGGCGGCGCATCGCGGCCACCGCCAGGAAGGCCAGCAGCGGCGGCGCGGCCAGCGCGGGCAGCCGCAGCACGAAGGGCTCCAGCGAGATCGCCGACAGCGGCGCGAGCCACCAGCCGATCATCGGCGGGGGGTCGTAGAAACCCCAGTCGGGATTCAGCCCCCAGAAGGTGAAATAGGCCTCGTCGCTGGTGAAGGGCAGGCCCGCCGACAGCGCGGCGCGCAGCGCGGTCAGCACCAGCAGCACGAGGAGGAACAGGCGCCGCGAGGAACCGGGGCTCGCGAGCAGGGTCTGGAGGCGGGAGATCATGGGTCGCGGCAGGAAAAAAAAAGCGCACATCGCTGTGCGCCCCAAGTGGCAGCATCGCTGCCTCTCCTCCTCCTCGATACTCCTTGGAACCGCTGTCGCGGCTTGATTGCGGCGAATCCTAATTCAATCGATTGCGCTTCGTCTACGAATTTCTTGTCCATGACAATCCAATGACAATCCGATGACGAATACGGACATTCCACAGGCAGGAAGATTTCTTATCGCCCTTCCGCCATTCCCTTAAGGAATCGCCCGTTCCTGCCACAGCCGCTTCAGAACGCGCGAAGAAATCGTAGCGAGCGCTTCGAGGTCGCGCCGAGAAGCGCAGCCGTACGAAGGAGTACGGCGAGCATCGCAGGCGCGAGATCGGAGCGCGCAGTAGATTCATTCGCGCGTTCAGCGCGCCCGGTCGACCCAGGCCAACATGCCCAGGGCAAGCATGAAGGCGACCACGCTCGGGATGCTGACCGACAGCAGCGGCGGCCAGGTGTTCAGCAAGCCCAGATGCGAGAACAGCCCGTTCATGAAGTGGAAGGCGATGCCCAGCATGATGCCGGCGAACACCTTGTAGCCGGTGCCGCCGGCCCGGACCTGAAGGTAGGCGAAGGGCAGCGCCAGCGCCATCATCACGATCACCGCGAGCGGATAGACGATCTTCTTCCAGAAGGCGATCTCGTACTGGCTGGTGTTCTGCGCGTTTTCGCGCAGGTGCCGGATGTAGCTGTACAGGTTCAGCCCGGACATGCGATCCGGCTCCACGAGCAGCACGCCGAGGATCTCGGGCCTGAGCTCGGTCTGCCAGTGCAGCGTGGGCGCGGTGGCCCGCCGGGTGCCCACGGCCGGCGCCAGGCCCGCGGCCGGCACGTCGGTGAAGCGGATCTCCTCGACCTCGCGCAGCTCCCAGCCGTTGCCCCGCCCCCAGCTCGCGCCGCGCGCCTCCAGCAGGCGGCTCAGGCGCATCTGCGCATCGAACTCGAAGATCCGCACGTCGCGCAAGGTGCCGTCGGGAAGCAGCTCCCCGATGTTCACGAAGCGCATCAGGTTCACCTCGCCCGCCTGGTCGCGGGCGGTGTCCTTGACCCACAGGCCGGAGCGGAACTGCCCGGTGACCGAGCCGCCGATCGCCGACAGCCTCAGCTGCTGCCCGAGGCGCTCGGCCGGCGGCGACAGCACCTCGCCCACCAGCGCGGTGAGCACCGCCAGGGCGAGCCCCACGCGGGCCACCACCCCCAGGGCGCGCCGGCGGCCCAGGCCCGCGGCGCGCATGGCGGTGTACTCGGAGTGCGAAGCCAGCTGCGAGAGCGCGTAGATGCTGCCGATCAGCGCCGCGATCGGCATCAGCTCGTACACGTGGGAAGGCAGGCCGAGCAGGACGAAGGCCACCGCGTGCTGGAGCCGGTAGCCGCCCCGGCCGACGTCCTCGAGCTCGTTGATCAGGTCGAAGAAGGCAAAGAGCGCGAGAAAGCCCAGGAGCACGAAGGCCACCGCGGCGACGATCTCGCGCCTGAGATAGCGGCCGACCAGCAGCATCAGCCCGCGCTCCGGGGCCGCGCCAGCGCGAAACGGGCGAACAGGCTGCCGCGCGGCAGCCGCACCCTGCGCCAGAACAGCAGCGCGATCAGCGCCGCGAGCGCCGCGTGGACCGCCCAGACGCCGATCCCGAAGCCGATTCGCTCCTGCGCCACCCAGGCCTGCGACACCGACATCAGGTTGTTGTAGAGCACGTAGAGCAGCAGCGCCGCGAACAGGTTGACCGAGCGCCCGATGCGCGGGTTCATGGCCGACAGCGGGATCGCCAGCAGCGCGACCAGCACCGCCGACACCGGCTGGCCGATCCGCCACAGCAGTTCGGCCAGGTTGCGCGGATTGGGATCGGCGAACAGCTCCAGCGTGGACTTGATCTTGCTGCGCTCGTCGCTCAGCACGGTAGCGCGGGACTCGAGCCGGATGCCGTAGCGCTCGAACTCCATCAGGCGGAAGTCGAGCCGCCCCGGCCCGCCGTCGTAGCGCCGGCCGTCTTCCAGGACCAGGAAACGGTCGCCGTTCTCCTGGCGCTCGATCTGCCCGCCGCGCGACACCACCACCACCAGCGAGTCACCCTGCCGCTGCGTGACGAAGACGTTGCGCACCTGGTTCTCTGTCTGGTCGAGCGACTCGACGAAGAACACGCGATTGGCCGACACGGATTCCCGGAACTGCCCGGCAGAGACCTGCGAGACGTCCTCGCGCTGCGCGAAGCGCTGCTGGTACTCGCTGGACTGCCGGTTGGCCCAGGGCGCCACGAAGAAAGCGACCAGCGCGACCAGCGCCACGAAAGGCGCCGCGAAACCGAGCACCGGCCTGATCCACGCGAGCAGGCTCTGGCCGCTGGCGAACCAGACGACCATCTCGGAGTCGCGATAGGCGCGGGTGAGCGCGGACAGCACCGCGATGTACAGGGTGAGCACCAGCAGCACCGGCAGCACGTTGATCGCGTTGAAGGCGATCAGCGGGAGCACGCTGGCGGTGTCGACGCGTCCGCCCGCCGCCCGGCCGAGCAGCCGGATCAGCGAGGTCGTGACCATGATCACGAACAGCGTCGAGAACACGATGCCGGCGAGATTGAGCAGGTCGCGCCGCAACGCCTTCCGGAAAAGCATGGACGGGCGGGCCCTCGCTATAATCGGCCGCTGAAAAATCGCGGCAAACCGGACGGATACAGAACGATGAAATTTAGCACACGAGCGGCATCGATCGAGCGCCTTCGCACCGACTGCGTCTGGTTGCCGGTCATCGGCGGCAAGCACCTGAGCCCCAGTGGCGAGGCCCTCGACGCCGAGACCGGCGGCCGCATCTCGGCCGCATTGGCCAGCGGCGACCTGTCCGCGAAGGCCGGCGCCACGCTGATGCTGCACCTCGACGGCGACGCGCGCCGCGCGCTGCTCGTGTCCTTCGGCGAAACCGACGAGGTCGGCGAGAAGGCCTGGAACGAATCGATCCGCGCGGCCTTCCGCGCCGCCGGCGCCATTGCCGCGAACGACGCGGTGTCGCTGCTGCACGAGGTCGCCGTGACCGGCCGCAGCGTGGAGTGGAAGCTGCGCACCCAGGTCGCGGCCGGCCGCGAGGCGGCGTATCGCTTCGAGCAGCTCAAGAGCAAGCGCGACAAGCAGCCGGTGCGGCCGGAGCGGGTCACGCTGCTGGTCGCCCGCGCGGGCGCCTCGCGCGCGGCCACCGAGGTGGCCCGCGCCACCGCGCTGGCCAACGGCGTGGACCTCGCGCGCGATCTCGGCAACCTGCCCGGCAACGTCTGCACCCCCAGCTACCTGGGCGATGCCGCGAAGAAGCTCGGCCGCGACTTCGACCTGAAGGTCGAGGTGCTGGGCGAGCGCCAGATGCAGGCGCTCAAGATGTTCTCGCTGCTGTCGGTGGGCAAGGGCTCGGAGCAGCCGCCGCGGCTCATCGTGCTCCACTACCAGGGCGCGTCGACCAAGCAGGCGCCGGTCGCGCTGGTGGGCAAGGGCATCACCTTCGACACCGGGGGCATCTCGCTGAAGCCGGCCGCCGAGATGGACGAGATGAAGTACGACATGTGCGGCGCGGCCTCGGTGCTGGGCACGATGCGCGCGGTCGCCGAGATGAAGCTGAAGATCAACCTGGTGGGCGTGATCGCCGCCGCCGAGAACATGCCGGGCGGCCGGGCCAGCAAGCCGGGCGACATCGTGACCAGCATGTCGGGCCAGACGATCGAGATCCTGAACACCGACGCCGAGGGCCGGCTGGTGCTCTGCGACGCCCTCACCTACGTGCAGCGCTTCAAGCCGCGCACCGTGGTCGACATCGCCACGCTCACCGGCGCCTGCGTGATCGCGCTGGGCCACCACCACAGCGGCCTGTTCACCCGCGAGGACGCGCTGGCCGCGGAGCTGACCGACGCGGGCCGCGAGGCGGGCGACACCTGCTGGCGCATGCCGCTCGACGACGCCTACCAGGAGCAGCTCAAGTCGCCGTTCGCCGACATGGCGAACATCGGCGGCCGACCCGCGGGCTCGGTCACCGCGGCCTGCTTCCTGTCGCGCTTCGCCGACGGCTACGACTGGGCGCACCTCGACATCGCCGGCACGGCCTGGAAATCCGGCGCGAACAAGGGGGCCAGCGGCCGCCCGGTGCCGCTGCTGACCCGCTTCCTGATCGGCCGCAGCGAAGGCTGAAGCGCAGGCGCCCGGCGAGGCCGCCCGCGCGCCACCGAAGGCCCGCCCCTTGACCCGCGTCGACTTCCACATCAACGTTCCGGACAAGCTGGCCTACGGTTGCCGGCTGGTCCGCAAGGCCTACCAGTCGGGCCGGCAGGTGCTCGTCTGGTGCGACGACCCGGTCATGCTGGCGGAATTCGACCGCCTGCTCTGGACCTTCTCGGCCGGCGACTTCATTCCGCACGTGGCGGCCTCCGATCCGCTCGCGGCCGACACCCCGGTGCTGCTGGCCGCCGACGCCCCCGAGGTCGCGCACCACGACGTGCTGGTGAATCTCGGCCAGCGCACGCCGCCCAACTTCTCGCGCTTCGACCGTGTGATCGAGCTGGTGTCGAATGACGACGAGGACAAGGGCCTGGCGCGCGAGCGCTTCCGCTTCTATCGCGACCGCGGCTACCCGATGCAGACGCACGACCGCGCGTCGAGCCCCGAGTAGCGCCGCCACCAGGACCCACGATGAACGACGACGAGATCCGAAGACTGGCCGAGCGCCTGCGCGGCCCGGACGGTTCTGCCGGCGCTGCCGATGGGGCCACCGACTTCGACGCGGCCGACGACGCGATCCCGATGCTGACCGAAGTGGTGCAGCAGCCCGACCACGCCGAAGGCGCGACCGCGTCGGCCGCCGTGGCCCCGCCGCTGCTGGATGCCGCAGCCGAGGACCGCATCGTCGAGCGCGCGCTAGAGCGCCTGCTCGGCGATCCCGAGCTGCTGGGCGGCCCGCTGCGCGATGCGATCGCCGCCGCCACCGAGCGCTTCGCCGAGCAGCTGGCCGCCGAGCTGCGCGCCACCCTCGTCTACGCGCTGCACGACGCGCTCGCCCCGGCCGTGCGCGAAGCGGTGCGCGAGGCCTCCCAGGGCGGGCCGGGGCAGTAGCCGCTATAGCCAGGCCCTGCCCGCTGCACGCAGGCGGCGCCCTCTATAATCTCCCGTTCGATCAGATACTTGCGAACATGACCGCTGCAACTGCCGCGGGCGCCGACGCGCTCGCCAAGAGTTTCGAACCCGCCGACATCGAGGCCCGCTGGTACCCGCTTTGGGAATCGCGCGGCTACTTCGCCGCCGGCGAGGCGCCCGACGCCCCCGCCTTCTGCATCCAGCTGCCGCCGCCCAACGTGACCGGCACGCTGCACATGGGCCACGCGTTCAACCAGACGATCATGGACGCGCTGACCCGCTACTACCGGATGCGCGGCGCCAACACGCTTTGGCTGCCCGGCACCGACCACGCCGGCATCGCCACCCAGATCGTCGTCGAGCGCCAGCTCGACGCCAAGGGCGTCTCGCGCCACGACCTGGGCCGCGAGAAGTTCGTCGAGCGGGTCTGGGAGTGGAAGCAGGAATCCGGCTCCACGATCACCCGGCAGATGCGCCGGATGGGCGCGTCGACCGACTGGTCGCTCGAATACTTCACGATGGACCCCAAGCTCTCGGAGGTCGTCAAGCAGGTCTTCGTGAAGCTCCACCAGCAAGGCCTGATCTACCGCGGCAAGCGGCTGGTCAACTGGGACCCGAAGCTGCTCACCGCGGTCTCCGACCTGGAAGTGGTCAGCGAGGAGGAAGACGGCCACCTGTGGCACATCCGCTATCCACTGGCCGACGGCAGCGGCTTCGTGACCGTGGCCACCACCCGGCCAGAGACCATGCTGGGCGACACCGCGGTCATGGTGCATCCGGAAGACGAGCGCTACGCGTCGCTGATCGGCCGCAAGGTCCTCTTGCCGGTCACCGGGGCAGGCGAGCCCTTCGACGGCCGCGCGATGGACGCCGCCGCGCTGGCAGCGGCCGGCCGCGCCGCGGGCTGGCGCGAGATCCCGGTGATCGCCGACGCCTACGTGGATCGCGAGTTCGGCACCGGCGTGGTCAAGGTCACGCCGGCGCACGACTTCAACGACTACGCGGTGGGCCAGCGCCACGAGCTGCCGGTGATCCCGGTGCTCACGCTCGACGCGAAGATCAACGACAACGGTCCCGCCCGCTACCAGGGCATGGACCGCTTCGACGCGCGCAAGCGCATCGTCGAGGACCTCGAAGCGCTGGGCCTGCTCGAATCGGTCAAGCCGCACAAGCTGATGGTGCCGCGCGGCGACCGCACCAACGCGGTCATCGAGCCGATGCTCACCGACCAGTGGTTCGTGGCGATGAGCAAGCCCTCGCCGGCCGACTCGCTGCTCGCCGGCAAGAGCATCGCCGAGCGCTCGCTCGAGGTCGTGGCCGACGGCTCGATCCGCTTCGTGCCCGAGAACTGGACCGCCACCTACAACCACTGGCTCACCAACATCCAGGACTGGTGCATCTCGCGCCAGCTGTGGTGGGGCCACCAGATCCCGGCCTGGTACAAGGCCGACGAGGCGGGCGCCGCGATCCACGACGGCAGCGTGTTCGTCGCGCTCGACGAGGCCGACGCGCGCGCGCAGGCCGCGGCGTCAGGCTGGACCGGCCCGCTGGTGCGCGACGCCGACGTGCTCGACACCTGGTTCTCGTCGGCGCTGGTGCCCTTCTCCACGCTGGTCGACCCGGAACAACCCTTCCGCGACGGCGCGCCCAACGTGCTGCCCAGGCTCGCGCAGTTCCTGCCGTCTTCGGTGCTGGTCACCGGCTTCGACATCATCTTCTTCTGGGTCGCGCGCATGGTCATGATGACCCTCGCGTTCACCGGCCAGGTGCCCTTCCGGCACGTCTACGTGCACGCGCTGGTGCGCGATGCCGAAGGCCAGAAGATGTCGAAGAGCAAGGGCAACACGCTCGACCCGATCGACCTGATCGACGGCATCGACATCGACACGCTGGTGGCCAAGCGCACCAGCGGCCTGATGAACCCGAAGCAGGCCGCGAGCATCGAGAAGCGCACCCGCAAGGAGTATCCGGAGGGCATCCCGGCCTTCGGCGCCGACGCGCTGCGCTTCACCTTCGCGTCGCTGGCCAGCCCGGGGCGCAACATCAACTTCGACCTCGGCCGCTGCGAGGGCTACCGCAACTTCTGCAACAAGCTGTGGAACGCCACCCGCTTCGTGCTGATGAACTGCGAAGGCCAGGACTGCGGGCTCGAGCCGCACACCGCGGAACAGTGCGCGCCCGGCGGCTACCTGGAATTCAGCCAGGCCGACCGCTGGATCACCTCGCAACTGCAGCGAGTCGAGGCCGAGGTCGAGAAGCACTTCGGCGACTACCGCTTCGACCTGGCCGCGCGCGCGATCTACGAGTTCGTCTGGAACGAGTACTGCGACTGGTACCTCGAGCTGGCCAAGGTGCAGGTGCAAGGCGGCAAGGCGGCCGCGGCGCGCGCCACCCGGCGCACGCTGCTCCGGGTGCTCGAGGCCGTGCTGCGCCTGGCCCATCCGGTGGTGCCCTTCATCACCGAGGAGCTCTGGCAGAAGGTCGCGCCGCTCGCGCAGCGCTACGGCGAGCGCGGCGAACAGACGCTGGCCGGCGAGGCGCTCGCGCAGGCCATGGCCGAGCGCCGCTTCTCGATCATGACCCAGCGCTATCCGCAGTCCGAGCCCGGCAAGATCGACGAGGTCGCCGAGGCCTGGGTGTCGGAGCTCAAGTCGCAGATCGACGCCTGCCGCGCGCTGCGCGGCGAGATGGGCATCTCGCCCGCGCAGAAGCTGCCGCTGGTCGCCTCCGGCGATCGCGAGCGGCTCGCCGGCTTCGCGCCCTACCTGAAGGCGCTGGCCAAGCTCGAAGCGGTCGAGATCGTCGACGCCCTGCCCGCAGACTCGGTCGCGCCGGTGCAGATCGTGGGCGACGCGCACCTGATGCTCAAGGTCGAGATCGACGTCGACGCCGAGCGCCAGCGGCTGGACAAGGAGATCGCGCGAATCGACGGCGAGATCGCCAAGGCGCAGGGCAAGCTGGGCAATGCCAGCTTCGTCGAGCGCGCGCCGGCGGCGGTGGTCGAGCAGGAGCGCGGGCGGCTGGCGGGGTTCAGCGAGACGGTGGCGAAATTGCGGGCGCAGCGGGCCCGCCTCGGCTGATCGCTCGCGCAGCGCGTCACCCTGGCAAGCGCGAGCGCCTTGGCATGCAAGGTTGTTGCACGTATCGAGAGATGCCGAAGCACCCGATGGGCAACGCGACGCACTGGCTTGAAGCGACGGTGGATCAGTCTGATATCCGCGGGCTGGGTACCGCATGTCAACGGTTCGTCGCGGGCCTGCCTCGGTCTGATAGTCGGGGACCGTCACGAGGACGCCCACGTAGTCGAAGCGAGGATTGCCCTGATCGCGCTGGCACGTCGCGTTGCCGATCGGGTGCGAGATGGTGCTCGAAGGGTGGCGTTCTCCGTTTGGGCGGCAGGGGGGTGTCTGGCGCAGCGTGCTTGTATGATCAGACCAGACCAGCGCGGTAAAGTCCAGACACCGTTGAGGTGACCGGACCGGACCGTGCAGCCTGGTGCGCGCTTGGGCCAGCGAGCGAGCTCGCAAGCCCGCCGCTGAGTCGATTGCGCACGGACTCCGTGCTGGTCTTCCTGATGCCCGAACGGTTAGTCGAGCGGCTTGGCGCCGGCTCGCATGCACAAGCAAGGGATACGAAGACCATGTCTGGATCATCCGTGATGGTAGGCATCGACGTTGCGAGCACGCACGTCGATGTGGCGGCGCTTGGCGCCGAATTGCCCGCAAGCCTGCGGCAAGTCAGTAACGACGCCGATGGCCACAGCGCGCTGGCCGAGGGCTTGGCGCGTTTGAAGCCGCACTTGGTGCTGATGGAGGCCACCGGCGGCTACGAGGCGGCGCTGGCCTGTGGGCTGCAGGCAGCCGGCCTTCGCGTGGCCGTGGTCAACCCGCGCATGGCGCGCGACTTTGCGCGCGCCATGCAGCGGCTGGCCAAGACCGACCGCATCGACGCGGCCACCCTGGCCGAGTTCGCCGGGGTGCTGGCTCGCCGCCCCGATGCCGAGCGCTTCATCCGCCCGCTCACCGACCCTGAGCAGCAGGACCTGGCCGCCCTGGTCACGCGCCGACGTCAACTGGTGAGCATGCAACTCTCCGAGCGCCAGAGGCTGCGCCTGGCACGCCCGGTCGCTCGCCCCAGCATCGAGGCGCTCCTGGAGGCGATCGCCCGCCAGCTCGACGACGTCGAAGCCGAGATGGCCCAGCACGTCGAACAGCACCACGCCCAGATGGCCAGGCTGCTGCAGAGTGTGGCCGGTATCGGCAGGGTGGCTGCCGCCACCCTGATCGCCGAACTGCCCGAGCTCGGCCGGCTCAATCGCAGACAGATCTGCGCGCTCGTCGGCGTGGCCCCCTACGCCAACGACTCCGGCGCAAGCAAGGGCCGACGACGCATCGTCGGCGGGCGCTTCGAGGTGCGCCGCGCTCTGTACATGGCTACGCTCACCGCTACCCGCCACAACGACGCCATTCGCGGCTTCTACGAGCGACTGGTTGCCGCCGGCAAGCTCAAGAAGGTGGCCCTGATCGCCTGCATGCGCAAGCTGATCACCCACCTCAACGCCATCGTCCGTGACCACCTGAACGCCCAACATCACCCCTCTACTGCTTGACAGCGAACACGGTTACTCAGCG
>MEEC01000089.1 GCA_001724315.1 Lautropia sp. SCN 70-15
GGTGAGCAGCAGCCAGAGCGCGAGCGCGCCGAACCACAGTGCCACGCCGGTGCGCAGGTCGTCGGCCAGCAGCGTGAACTCGGCGCCCACGATCGCGGTGCCGGCCACCATCGTGAAGAAGCCGGGGCCCCGCAGGTGGTCGACCAGGTCCGCAAGGAATCGGCGGCTGTACCGGAGCAGCCGGAATGCGGTGAGCGCCCAGAGCACCAGCCAGGCCGTCACGTCGATTGCGAACATCGGCTGCGCGATCATGGCCCAGCCTTGCCGGTGCGCGCCCAGGGCGATGATGCCGGTGGCCATGACCATTCCGAAGCTGGCGGTGGACAGATCCGCTGCGCCCTCGGCGACCCGGGCGAACAGGCCTTGCGAGCGTTTTGCCATGATCAGCGCAAGCCCAGCAACCAGATCGTCAGGCTGATCGTGAGCACCGAGACGGCGGTGCCGGCCGCGATCGCCGCGCTGATCGCGGCGGTGGGCACGCCGTAGCGCTCGGCGATGATGAAGCTGTTGCTCGCGCCGGGCATGGCCGCGCAGAGCACGCCGATGGCGGCCACGAAGGGATCGGGCCGGAACACCAGGTACAGCGACAGGGCCACCGCCACCGGGTAGAGCACGAGCTTGGCGGCGATCAGCGCGCCGATCTCGCGGTCGATCCGCAGGCGCTGGCCGCCGAGCGCGGCGCCGATCGCGAACAGGGCGCCGGGCCCGGCCGCGCCGCCCAGCAGTCGGGTGAAGTTGTCGACCACCGAAGGCAGCGACCAGCCGAAGACGGAGACCACCAGCCCGGCGGCGATGGCCAGCACCAGCGGCGAGCGCGCCAGGCTCGCGAACACCGGCACCCAGGGCGAGGACCGGCTGCCGGCGCCGCGCTCCCGGCCGCGCTGCAGTTCCATCAGTACCATGGACAGGATCACGATCACCACGATGTCCAGGATGATCGTCAGCGCCACCGTGGGCAGCGCCTTGGCGCTGACCTCTGCAATCAGCGCGATGCCCAGGTAGCCGATGTTGCCGTGGGTGATGTGCAGCGACAGCGCCGCGGCATGGGCGCCGTCGGCGGGCGGTGCGCCCAGCCGGCCGCGCCGGGCCATCCGGTAGACGAGCAGGTAGACGCCGAGCGCCGCGAGAACGTAGCCGATCGTGTAGCGCCAGTCGATCAGCTCGCCGATCGGGCGCAGCGCCACGACCCGGAACAGCATCGCCGGCAGCGCGAAGCGGAACACGAAGGCATTGATGCCCTCGACCGCCTTCTCGGGCAGCATCCGCCGGCCCGCCGCGACATAGCCGCAGAAGACCAGCGCGAACACCGGCAGGGTGACTTCGAGGACCGCGAGCATGGCCCCCGAAGTGTATGCCGGTGTGGCATGATCTTCGGCCCGTTCCGTTCCGGATGTCTGTCCAGATGGCGCTCTCCGGTTCCCTCCGATTTCGTTCCGCCCGCAAGCGTGTCCCCGCTGCCGGGCGCCGGCGCACGCTCGCCGGTGCGCTGGCCGCCGCTTCACTGCTGCCCGCCGCCTCGTTTCTGGCCGGCGCCTTCGGGCCGCGCGCGGCCCGGGCCAACCCGGCCGCGGCCGTCGCCGCGTCCGCGGGGCCGACGCCGGCGAGCCTTCCCTCCGCCTTGCCGCCGCCCGCCTTGCCACCCCTCTTCGTGCTGAACTCGCGCGATGCGAACGTCTCGCGGATCGACCGCAAGGCGCTGGCCGAGGTCGAGCGCATCCCGGTGGGCAAGGAGCCGCATCACCTGTACCCCACGCCGGACGGCAGGTCGCTGATCGTGGCCAACGCGGTCAGCGACGAGCTGCACTACTTCGATCCGGTCACCGGCGCGCTGCAGAAGCGCGTCCCCGGCATCCCGGATCCCTACCAGATCGGTTTCTCGCCGGACAGCCGCTGGTTCGCGGTGGCGGCGCTGCGGCTCGACCGGGTGGACCTTTATCGCCACGAGCAGGGCGGGCTGCAGCCGGCGCGGCAGATCCCCTTGCCGAAGGCGCCCAGCCACCTGTGGTTCTCGGCCGACAGCGCCACGGTCTTCGTCACGCTGCAGGAGAGCGACGAGGTTGCCGCGATCGACGTGGCGCGCGGCGAAGTCCTCTGGAAGCTGCCCACCGGCCGGCAGCCGGCCGGCATCGTGGTCACGCCGGACGACCGCCAGCTGATGGTGGGTGCGATGGGCGAGGACTACGTTCACGTCATCGACTGGCGCAGCCGGCAGACGGTGGCCCGCATCGTCACCGGCAAGGGCGCGCACAATTTCCGCGGGCTGGGCGATGGCCGTCACCTGTTCGTGTCGAACCGGGTCGACAACACGATCTCGATCGTCGACATGCCGCAGCTGGCGGTGGTCGGCGTCATCCCGGTGCCGGGCGGCCCCGATTGCATGGACGTCACCGCCGACGGCCGCGAGCTCTGGGTGACCACCCGCTGGGCCAAGCGGGTCGCTGTGGTCGACCTGGCCCAGCGCAAGGTGGTGCGCACGATTCCGGTCGGGCGCTCGCCGCACGGGCTGTATCTGCACGACCGGGCGCCCTTGCTCTGATCCCGATGGTGGCGGACTTGCGACGACGGGCCCGCTCGCGTGCGGGCAGGGCGGTGGCCGCGCTGGCGCTGGCGGGCGTGCTGGCTGCCGGCGGGCCGGCTTCCCTTGCCTGGGCGGCGAGTGGCGCGTCGGCGTCCGCCGCCGCCTGCCTCGGCACCGTCTACCTGACCTTCGACACCGGCAACATGCGCGACGCCGAGCGGATCGCCGCCACGCTCGCGCGGCACGGCGTGCGCGCCACCTTCTTCCTGGCCAACGAGCGCACCACGCGCGGCGACCACGCGCTGGACGACGGCTGGCGCGACTGGTGGCGGGCCCGGGCGGCCGAGGGCCACGCTTTCGGATCGCACACGATGGACCACGTGTACTTCGCCGGCATGGCCGGCGGGCAGGCGCGGGCGAAGCCGCAGTTCGGCGAGCGGGCCGGGCGAGAGCAACGCTGGGGCGCCGGCGAGGTCTGCGCCGAGATCGGCCGGGTCGATGCGCGCTTTCGCGAGCTGGCCGGGCGGCCGCTCGACGCGATCTGGCGCGCGCCGGGCGGGCGCCTGCCGGGTCCGGTCGAGCGCTTCGCGGCGGATTGCGGCTGGTCGCACGTGCCCTGGACGCCGGCGGGGTTCCTGGGCGACGAGCTGCCCTCGGAGAAGTTCCCCAACGAGCGCTTGCTCGCGCAACAGCTGAAGGCCATCGGCGACGGCGACATCCTGCTCGCGCACCTGGGCATCTGGTCGCGCAAGGAGCCCTACGCGCCGATGCTCGACCCGCTGGTGGCCGGGCTGAAGAAGAAGGGTCTGTGCTTCGCGACGATTCCGCAGCATCCGCGCTGGCGCGATGCCGGGCGCGGGAAGTCGCCGCGGCAGGCCGATGGCAATACGGCAATGAGGCAGCAATGATCGACACGGTGTCGGACCGGGTGATCGAGTTCGTGGCCACGCTGCAGCAGTGGCTCTTCGAGGGTTTCGTGCAGCCGCTGCTGTTCGCGGTGGGGCTGATGCGCTGGCAGGAAGACGCCTTCGACGCCACCGAGTGGTTCGTAATCGGCGTGCTCGAGGTCGCGCTGCTCGCCCTGCTGCTGGGCGGCGCGCAGCGCCTGTGGCCGGCCGAGCCGCTGACCGACCGCGGGGCGGTGCGCACCGACATCCTCTACACGCTGCTGCACCGGCTCGGTGCGGTGCCGGTGGCGATCTTCTTCCTCGTCACGCCGGTGTTCGATGCGCTGGAGGCCACGCTTCGGCTCGCCGGCTTCTCGCGGCTGAACCTGGAGTCGCTGCTGCCCTGGCTCGACGGCCGCCCGCTGATGGCCTTCCTGGCCTACCTGGTCGTGCTCGATGCGGCCGACTACCTGATCCACCGCGCCCAGCACACCTGGCGCTGGTGGTGGGCGCTGCACGCGGTGCACCACAGCCAGCGCCAGATGACCTTCTGGAGCGACAACCGCAACCACCTGCTCGACGACCTGATCCGCGACGGCCTGCTGGCCCTGCTGGCGATCGCGATCGGCGTGGCGCCGGGCCAGTTCGTGGCCCTGGTCGTGGTGTCGCGCATGCTGCAGAGCCTGCAGCACGCCAACCTGCGCTGGCGCTTCGGCGCCGTCGGCGAGCGCCTGCTGGTGAGCCCTTCGTTCCACCGCCGCCACCACGCGATCGGCGTGGGTCACGAGGGGCGCCGGCACGGCTGCAATTTCGCGGTGCTGTTTCCGATATGGGACATTCTCGGCGGCACCGCCGACTTCCGCCCCGGCTGGGTGCCCACCGGCATCCGCGACCAGCTCGAGGGCCGGGACTACGGGCGCGGCTTCTGGTCGCAGCAGTGGCTTGCGCTGCGGCGCTGGGCCGGGAGAGCGTAAGGGTGCCGTGAGCGGACGCGCCCGCGCGCACCCGGATCGAGCGCGCTCGGGCGCGCCGGTATCATCGCCGTCATGGATAGAGTGCTGAAGGCCTTCGGCCGTTCGATCGCGAGCCAGTTGCATCCGAAGATGCTGGGGCTGCTGGTGCTGCCCTTCGTGGTGTCGCTGCTGTTCTGGATCCTGGCCGCTTGGCTGGTCTGGACGCCGCTCACCGACTGGCTCGCCGCCGCCCTGTTCGAGGGCGGCTGGCTGGGCAGCTTCTACGGCTGGGCGCAGGGCATCGGCCTGGGCGGCATCCGCGACTGGATTCCGGCGCTCATCGCGCTGCTGCTGGTGGTGCCGGCCAGCTGGGTGACCGCCATCGCGATCGTGGCGGTGTTCGCGATGCCGCTGGTCATGCGCTTCCTGGTTGCGCGCGACTACCCGGGCGTGGCCCGGCGCGGCACCGGCTCGCCGCTGCCGGGCCTGCTCAACGTGCTGGTCGCGATCCCGCTGTTCGCGGTCGGCTACCTGCTGACGCTGCCGCTGTGGCTGATCCCGCCGCTGGCGCTGGTGGTGCCCTGGTTCTGGTGGAGCTGGCTCACCGCCCGGGTCATGCGGATGGACAGCCTGGTCGAGTACGCCGACCCCGCGGAGCGCCGCGCGATCGAGGCGCGCTACCGCAAGGAGTACCTGCTGCTGGCAATGCTCGTCAGCGCGCTGAATCTGGTGCCGCCGCTCTTCCTGGTCACGCCGGTGCTGTCGGCGCTGGCCTTCGGCCACTACTCGCTGGCCATGCTCGCCGAGCGGCGCGCATCCTCGAACCCGGAACCCTCATGAACTTCGGACTGATCGTCATCGGCGACGAGATCCTGTCGGGCAAGCGACAGGACAAGCACTTTCCCAAGGTGGTCGAACTGCTCGCGGCGAGGGGGCTGCAGCTGTCCTGGGCCGAGTACGTCGGCGACGATCGCGAGCGCCTGGTGTCCACGCTGCGGCGCAGTTTTGATTCCGGAGACGCGGTGTTCTCCTGCGGCGGCATCGGCGCCACGCCCGACGACCACACGCGGCAGGCGGCCGGCATCGCGCTGGGCCTGGCGCTCGAGCTGCACCCCGAGGCGGCCCGGCTGATCGCCCAGCGCACCGCCGAGATGGCGGCCGAGGGGCGCGGCAGCGCCGACATGAGCCTGCCGGAGAACCGGCAGCGGCTGAAGATGGGCGAGTTCCCGGCCGGCGCGGGGATCATTCCCAACCCGTACAACCGGATTCCCGGCTTCGAGATCCGCAATCACTTCTTCGTGCCAGGCTTTCCGGTCATGGCCTGGCCGATGATCGAGTGGGTGCTCGACAACCGTTTCGCCGACCTGTTCCACCGCGAGCGGCGGGCCGAGCGCTCCTTCCTGGCGTTCGAGTTGCCCGAATCCGCGGTCACGCCGCTGCTCGAGGAGATCGAGCGCGACTTCCCGGGCATCCGGGTGTTCAGCCTGCCTTCGGTGGGCGACGACGGAAGCCGCCGGCACATCGAACTGGGGGTCAAGGGGCCGGAGCACCTGGTGGCGCCGGCCTTCGAGCGGCTGGAGGCCGGCACCCGGGCGCTGGGCGCCGAGATCGGCTGAGGCGCGGCCGGCCGGCCGGACGGCCGGCGTAGGCGTCGCCGTCCGTCCGGCCGAAGCGCCGCCGCCTGGCCGGGATGCCGCCGACGGTTTCGCGATCTTTCGGCGGCGTTCGTCGATGGCGAACATCCGCCTTGTTCCGCCTGCCCGGGCGCGTCATACTCGGGTCTTCTTTGACGTGGAACGACGCGGATGCGGCAGATCGTCGACAAGATCGGCACGATCCTGTCCCTGTTTACCTTCGATCGCACCGAGCTGGGCGTCACCGAGCTGTCGACCGAGCTGTCCTGGCCCAAGTCGACGGTCAGCGAGATCCTGTCGAGCCTGGCCGGCCAGGGGCTGATCGAGCGCACCCCCCGGGGCCGGTTCCGGCTGGGCTGGCGCTTCTTCGAGCTCAACCAGATGCTGCTCGAGGCCACGCCCATGGTGCGCGAGGGCCGGCGGGCGATGCAGGAGCTGGTCGAGCGTCACGGCGAGTCCAGCCACCTGATGGTGCTCGAGCGCCAGCACGCGGTGATCGTCGAAAAGGTGCAGGCCTCGCTGGCCACGCAGATCCTGATGTCGCGCGTGGGCCTGCGCCAGCCGGCCCACTGCTCGGCCTGCGGCAAGATGCTTCTGGCGCTGCGCCCCTGGGAAGAGGTTTCCAAGTTGTTCGACAATGTCGAACTCAAGCCTTTCACGCCCGCCACCATCACCGAGCTGCCGGCGCTGCAGCGAGAGCTTGCGGCGATCCGCGAGCGCGACTTCGCCTTCGATCGCGAGGAGATCGTGCCCGGCCTGACCTGCGTGGCCGCGCCGATCCGCAACGAGGAAGGCAAGGCGATCGCCGCGATGAGCGTGTCGATCCCCACCTATCGCTTCGCCGACGGCGAGGCCGGCTATGTCGAGATGATCCGCGGCGCCGCGCTGCGGGTCTCGCGCAAGCTGGGCTTCATCGACGGCGCCCGCTGACGGCCCTCCGGGGCGAGCCACCGAACGACACAGAACACCCGCAAAGGAGAACCGAACGATGAACGCACCGGTCGATCCCGCCCTCAGGCAGGCCACCCTCGAAGACAAGTACGAGGCCGGCGAAGGCGCGGTCTACATCACCGGCACGCAGGCGCTGGTGCGCCTGCCGCTGATGCAGCGCCAGCGCGACCTGGCCGCCGGGCTGAACACCGCCGGCTACATCTCGGGCTATCGCGGCTCGCCGGTGGGCGGCTACGACCAGGCGCTGTGGAAGGCGCGCAAGCACCTCGAGAAGCACCATGTGAAGTTCGTGCCCGGCGTCAACGAGGATCTGGCCGCCACCGCGATCTGGGGCTCGCAGCAGCTCAACGAGTTCCCCGGGGCGAAGTACGACGGCGTGTTCGGTATCTGGTACGGCAAGGGGCCGGGCGTGGACCGCTCGGGCGACGCGCTGCGCCACGCCAACCAGGCGGGCAGCTCGAAGCACGGCGGCGTGCTCGCGATCGGGGGCGACGACCACGGTGCCAAGTCCTCGACGATGGCCGCGCAGACCGACTTCATCTTCAAGGCGGTGTCGATGCCGGTGCTCGCGCCGGCCACGGTGCAGGACTACATCGACATGGGCCTGCAGGGCTTCGCCATGTCCCGCTTCTCGGGCCTGTGGGTCGGCTTCAAGGCGGTCACCGACACGATCGAGGTCGCGGGCATCGTCGACGTCTCGCCCGACCGTCTGAAGCTCGTCACCCCCGAGGGCTTCGAGATGCCCGAGGGCGGTCTGAACCTGCGCTGGCCCGAGGAGCCCTTCCTGAAGATGGAGGAGCGCCTGAGCCGCTGGAAGATCCCGGCGGCGCTTGCCTGGGCGCGCGCCAACCGGCTCGACCGCAACGTGCTGGGCCGCGCCGACGGCGAGCCCGCGCGGCTGGGCATCCTGAGCACCGGCAAGAGCTGGCTCGACACGATGCAGGCGCTGGCCGACCTGGGCATCGACGATGCCACCGCGAAGGCGATCGGCCTGCGCGTCTACAAGGTGGCGATGCCCTGGCCGCTCGAGCCCGAGGGCGTGCGCGAGTTCTGCGCCGGCTGCGACGAGGTGCTGGTCATCGAGGAGAAGCGCTCGCTGATCGAAGCCCAGCTCAAGGAGATCCTGTATCCGCTCGCGCAGCGTCCGCTGGTCACCGGCAAGCAGGACGAGCGCGGCGCGCCGATGCTCGCCGAGTGGGGCGAGCTGTCGCCGGCGATCTGCGCGCGCACGATCGTGGCCCGCCTGCGCCGATTCGCCTCGGCGGGGGCCGACGCCCGCGGCGGTCCGCTGGCCGAGGTGCTGGCCCGCTGCGACGCGCGCCTGGCGCAGATCGACGCCCGCGAGCAGGCGCTGGCCGCGCAGCCGCCGTCGATCGAGCGGATCCCGTACTTCTGCTCCGGCTGCCCTCACAACACCTCGACCCGCGTGCCCGAGGGCTCGCGCGCGCTGGCCGGCATCGGCTGCCACTACATGTCGATGTGGATGGACCGCAGCACCGCCACCTTCACCCACATGGGCGCCGAGGGCACCAGCTGGGTCGGCCAGTTCCCGTTCAGCGAGACGAAGCACGTCTTCCAGAACCTGGGCGACGGCACCTACTTCCACTCCGGTTCGCTGGCGATCCGCCAGGCGGTGGCCGCGAAGACGCCGATCACCTACAAGATCCTGTTCAACGACGCGGTCGCGATGACCGGCGGCCAGAAGCACGACGGCCAGCTCTCGCCGCGGATGATCGCGCGGCAGGTGGCGGCCGAGGGCGTCGAGAAGATCGTCGTGGTCACCGACGAGCCCGAGAAGTACCCGGCCGGCTACTTCGACTCGGCCATCCCGATCCACCACCGCAGCAAGCTCGACGAGGTGCAGCGCGAGCTGCGCGAGTACCCGGGCGTGTCGGTGCTGATCTACGACCAGACCTGCGCCGCCGAGAAGCGCCGCCGTCGCAAGCGCGGCGAGTTCCCCGATCCGCAGAAGCGCGTGTTCATCAACGAGGCGGTCTGCGAGGGCTGCGGCGACTGCGGCGTGCAGTCGAACTGCGTGTCGATCGAACCGGTGGAGACCGAGTTCGGGCGCAAGCGCAAGATCAACCAGTCGGCCTGCAACAAGGACTACTCCTGCGTGAACGGCTTCTGCCCGAGCTTCGTGACCGTGCACGGCGGCAAGCTGCGCCGGGCGGCCGGCGCGGGAGCAGGCCAGGCGGCTGGCGCGCAGGGTGCCGCGCAGGCCGGCGCCGAGGCGCCCGCCACGCCGAAGACCCCGATCGCGCAGTCGCTGGCGGCCGGCCTGCCGGCGGCCTCGCTGCCGAGCATCGACGGCTCGTACGCAATGCTGATCACCGGCATCGGCGGCACCGGCGTGGTCACCATCGGCGCGCTGCTCGGCATGGCCGCGCACCTGGAAGGCAAGAACGTGACCGTGCTCGACGTGGCGGGCCTGGCGCAGAAGAACGGCGCGGTGATGA
>MEEC01000090.1 GCA_001724315.1 Lautropia sp. SCN 70-15
ATCGGCTCGGGCTCCGGCTTCGTATCCTGGGCATTGCCGCCGGCAGGCAGGGCCTCGCCGGGCGGCGCCTGCCCGGCCGCAAGCGGCCGAGAGGCGGCGCCGTGAAACCGCAGCGTGAAGCGGCTGCCGCGGCCGGGCGTCGAACGCAGCGAGACCGACGCGTCGTGCAGCGCGGCGATGCGGCGCACCAGCGCGAGTCCCAGGCCCAGGCCGTTACCGCGCTGCCGCGCGGCGTTGCCGACCTGGTAGTGCTCGTCGAAGACGCGGCGCTGGTGCTCGGGCGCGATGCCGCAGCCGCTGTCGGACACCGCGATCTCGAATGTCGCCTCGGTGCGGGCCGCCCCGGCACGAGCTGCCACGGCGCGGGCCGTCACGGTGATCCCGCCGCGCTCGGTGTGCCTGAGCGCGTTGTCGAGCAGGTTGCGCAGCATCCGGGCCACCAGCACCGGGTCGCAGTCGAGCTCGCACCCGCTGCCGATCGCTCTCAGGCGCAGGCCGCGCGCGCCGGCCTGCGGCGCGATTTCCCGGAGCAGCTCGCGGATCAGGTCGTCGATCGCCACCGGCCGGATCTCGGGGGCGATGCGGCCGGCGTCGAGGCGGGAGAGGTCGAGCAGCTGGCCCAGCAGATCGTTGAGCGTTGCCACCGATCGCTCGAGCCCCTGCATGGCCGGTGCGAGGGCCGGGTCGCCGACCTGCCGGCGCAGCAGGCTGGCGGTGAGCGCCAGGGCGGCGGCGGGCTGGCGCAGGTCGTGGCTGGCCGCGGCGATGAAGTGGGACTTGGCGCGATCCGCGGCGACCGCCTCGTCGCGGGCCTGGGCCAGCGATTCGGCGAGCCGCCGGTTCTCGATCGCGCGCGCCAGCGACTGCCGGTTCAGCCGGTCGATGGCGGTCGAGGTCGCCGCGGCGAGAACGGCGAACCCGGCCAGCGCCCAGGCGACCTGGGCGGCGCCCGGCTCGCCCAGGCGCCACCAGGCCAGCGCGAACTGGCCGGCGCAGCAGGCCAGCTGCAGCCGGAAGGCCGGCCCCTGCCGGCCGGGCTCGACGATGGCGCCGGCCAGCCCGGCGCAGGCGGCGACGCTGAGCGCGGCGCGCGCCGGCCACGACAGCGCGGGCAGGAACAGGGTGGCCGCGGCGCCCGACACCAGGCCGGCGAGCGCCGCACCGGCCTGCTGCAGGCGGGCTGCGGCGGGGAACTGGTCGTCCTTCAGGCGCCGAAGCGCCGGCAGCGCGCTGGCGCTGGCCGCCACGGCGAGCGCCGAGGCGAGCAGCCAGGCCGCGAGCAGGGTGTCGGGTACCGAGCCCGCGGCGATCGCGGCCATCCAGGCCGCGACCGCGAGCGCCGACACCGAGGCGAATGCGCCCTGGCGGGCGTGGAGCCGCTCGCGCTCGGCGCCGACCGCGGCGCCGTCTGCATCGACCATGGTTTCCCCGCTGTCGGCATGGATGCCGCCGACAGTCTAGGGAGGATCGCGCTCCCGCGCGTCAGCCTTTCGGCCTAGTCCGTCAGCCGCATTCGCCCTGGTGCCCGCAGGCGGTGCAGAACATGCACCCGTCCTTGCGGATGTAGGCGTGCGCACCGCAGGACGGGCAGGCCTGGCCTGCGATCACCGGCACCTCGGTCGGCGCGGCCGGGGCCATGTCGCTCTCGGGAAGGGCCAGCGCGCCGGCGCCGCCGATGGCGCGCCCTTCGTCGTCGAGCAGCCCCAGCACCTTGTAGCGGTGCAGGATCAGCTCGGCGATGTAGGCCACGGTGCTGGGGTAGACCTGCTGGCGCGACTCGCCGGGCACCGGCGCCCAGAAGGAGCCGTTCAGCTCGCCGAAGCTGCGCAGCTTGCGCAGCTTCAGGCCGACCCAGCTGACGTCGACCACGTGCATGTCGAGCGACAGCAGCTTGCACAGGCCGTCGAGCACCTTCGGGTAGTCGCCCGACAGCCAGATCGAGTAGGGGCGGCGCGTGCCGTCGGGCAGCTGCAGCTCCTTCACGCCCAGCACGAAGTCGTCGCCGGTGGCGGCGTTGCTGATGTCGGCGGTCCAGGAAAGCGTGCCGAGCGGGCCCGACTTGGGTTCCTTGCGGAACATCAGCGCGTCGAGCATCGGCGTGGGCTGGGCATCGAGCGCGTCGAAGGTGCCCAGCTCTTCGCAGCGGTGGCGCACGATCTCGGCGAACGCTGCCACCACGCCCGGCGACCAGCGGACCTCGCCCTCGGGCGGGAAGGGCAGCTGCAAGGGCTGCTCGTCGCGGGTCTTGGCCAGCGCGTCGAGCTTGAGCTTGAGCCACGAGCGGTCGTTCGAGCGCATGTCCATCGACAGCGCCTTGGCGATCGCGCCCAGGCCGCGCGGCTGCTCGTTGCCGTTCACCCAGGTCTCGAAGGGCAGGCTGCGCACCGCCCGGCTGCCGTCGAGCCGCTCGATGGTCTCCTCGGTCTGGCCGATGAAGATGCAGAAGGAAACGCGGTGGTCGAGCGGCTCGAACATGTACGACCAGGCCATGTTGCCCGCGGCGAGCCTGGGCCGGCTCGGCCAGCGCAGCGAGGACAGGGCGGGGCGCGGAAGCTTGTCCAGGCGCAGCCGGCGGTCCGGGTCTTCGGTCAGGTCCTGCGGCTGCTGCGGGGTCGGCGCGCTGGACACGCTGAGCACCGAACCGATCACCGCGTTGGGGCGATAGGTGGTGATGCCCTTCAGGCCGGCCTTCCAGGCCTCCTGGTACAGGGTCTTGAATTCGTCGTACGGGGAGTCTTCGGCGACGTTGACCGTCTTGCTGATCGCCGAGTCCACGCAGGGCTGGACCGCCGCGCTCATCCGCATGTGGTCGAGCGCCGAGATCTGCATCGCCGACACGAAGTAGTCGGGCAGCGCCGCCACGTTGCCGCCCATGTGGCGGAACAGGCGGTAGGCGAAGTCCTCGACCTCGTATTCGCGGCGGCTGCCGTCGGGCATGCGCTTGCGCCGGGTGTAGGTCCAGGAGAAGGCCGGCTCGATGCCGCCCGAGGAGTTCCCGCCGAACGCGATCGAGATGGTGCCGGTGGGCGCGATCGACATCAGGTGCGAGTTGCGGATGCCTTCCTTGCGGATGCGGGCCTTCAGCGGCTCCGGAAGGCGCGAGGCCGCGTGCGGCTCGGCCAGGTACTGCTCGGCGTCGAACAGCGGGAAGGCGCCGCGCTCGCCGGCCAGCGCCACCGAGGTCTCGTAGGCGGTGTCGCGCATCCGGCAGGCGATGGTCGACGCGAAGTCGCGGCCCGCCTGCGAGTCGTAGCGCAGCTTGAGCATGGTGAGCGCGTTGCCCAGGCCGGTGAAGCCCAGGCCGACCCGCCGCTTGGCCTTGGCCTCGCGGTCCTGCGCGGGCAGCGGCCACAGGGTCAGGTCGAGCACGTTGTCCAGCGCCCGGATCGCGATCGACACCGCCCGGTCGAAGCGCTCGAAGTCGAAGCTCGGCGCCTCGCCGAAGGGATCGGAAACGAAGCGCACCAGGTTCAGGCTGCCCAGGTCGCAGCAGCCGTAGGGCGGCAGGAACTGCTCGCCGCAGGGATTGCTCGCCTCGATCGTCTCGCAGTAGGAGAGGTTGTTGTCGCGGTTGACCCGGTCGATGAAGATCACGCCGGGCTCGGCGTGATCGTAGGTGGAGCGCATGATCTGGTCCCACAGCTCGCGGGCGCGGATCGTGCGGTAGACGAACTTGCCGTCGGCGCGCGGCTGCGCGTCGTCCTCGCCGTCGAAGGGCCGAACCTCGTGGACCAGCTCGAAGTCCGCGTCGTCCTGCACCGCCTGCATGAACGCGTCGGTGACCGCGACCGACATGTTGAAGTTCGACAGCGAGCCGTCGCGCTTGGCGTGCACGAACTCTTCCACGTCGGGGTGGTCGACCCGCAGCACGCCCATCTGCGCGCCGCGCCGCGAGCCGGCCGATTCGAGCGTCTCGCAGGACTTGTCGAATACCCGCATGTAGGACACCGGCCCCGAAGCCCGCGAGTGCGTGCCGCGCACCAGCGCGCCCTTGGGCCGGATCGACGAGAAGTCGTAGCCCACGCCACCACCGCGGCGCATCGTCTCGGCCGCTTCCTGCAGCGCGGCGTAGATGCCCGGCGTTCCGTTCTCGTCGTGGCCCCAGACCGCGTCGCCGATCGGCTGCACGAAGCAGTTGATCAGCGTGGCCTGGATCTCGGTGCCCGCGGCCGAGTTGATCCGGCCGGCCGGGATGAAGCCGTTCTCCATGGCCCACAGGAACTCGGCTTCCCAGTGCTCGCGCTGGGCGGGCGCCTCGATCGAGGCCAGCGCCCGGGCCACCCGGCGCCGGACGTCGTGCACCGTCTGCTCGTCGCCCTTGGCGTATTTCTCCTGAAGGACGTCGATCGTGACTTCCTGTTCGGGCAGCGCGGCGAGGACGTTTTCGAGCTTCATGGGTTTCCTTCGGGTGGGGCGGGTGGACAGGCGGTGGCGTTCGCGGGACATTCTATTCTGCCGGGCGCGATCGCGGATTCCGGGCGATCCCTCGCGAGGCCTCCCGGCGATCCCCGACCTTGCGGACGGTCAAGCGCGGGCGAATCGGCTCCTCCGCGGGATGACGAAGCTGACTAGAATCAGGAATCCATGGACCGCAACCAGAACCCCGGCTGGAACGTCTGGCACATCGCCGCCGTGCTGCTGCTCACGATGGTCGCGCACGACATCTGGCAGAGCTTCAAGGCGGTGGAGCCGATGCCGTACAGCGAGTTCATGCAGCAGCTCGAGGCCGGCAACGTGGCCGACATGCAGGTCTCGGCCGACCGCATCCAGGGCTCGCTCAAGCGCCCGCTGCAGGACGGCCGGACCCGCTTCGTGACCGTGCGGGTCGATCCGCAACTCGCCGGCGCGCTGGCCGAGCACGGCGCGAGCTTCCGCGGCGTCATCGAAAGCACGCTGCTGCGCGACCTGCTGGGCTGGATCCTGCCGGTGCTCGTCTTTTTCGGCATCTGGATGTTCGCGTTGCGCAAGATCGCCGAGAAGGGGATCGGCGGCTTCGGCGGGGGCGGCGGGCTGATGTCGATCGGCAAGAGCCGGGCCAAGGTCTACGTGGAGACCGGCGTCGGCGTCACCTTCGACGACGTGGCCGGCGTCGACGAGGCCAAGGAAGAGCTGCGCGAGGTGGTCGGCTTCCTGAAGAACCCCGACGAGTACGGGCGGCTGGGCGCGCGGATCCCGAAGGGCATCCTGCTGGTCGGACCGCCCGGCACCGGCAAGACGCTGCTGGCGCGCGCGGTGGCCGGCGAGGCCGGCGTGCCCTTCTTCTCGATCAACGGCTCGGAGTTCGTCGAGATGTTCGTCGGGGTGGGCGCGGCCCGGGTGCGCGACCTGTTCGAGCAGGCGCGCCAGAAGGCGCCCGCGATCATCTTCATCGACGAGATCGACGCGCTGGGCCGGGCGCGCGGCGCCTTCGGCTTCGGCGGCGGCCACGACGAGAAGGAGCAGACGCTGAACCAGCTGCTCGCCGAGCTCGACGGCTTCGACCCGAAATCCGGCGTCGTGCTGCTGGCGGCCACCAACCGCCCGGAGATCCTCGATCCGGCCTTGCTGCGCGCCGGGCGCTTCGACCGTCAGGTGCTGGTCGACCGGCCGGATCGCAAGGGCAGGGTGCAGATCCTCGGCGTGCACCTGCGCAAGGTGAAGCTCGCTCCCGACGTCGATCCCGAGCAGGTCGCGGCGCTCACGCCGGGTTTCACCGGCGCCGACATCGCCAACCTGGTCAACGAGGCGGCGCTGCTGGCCACCCGCAACGGCCGCGAGGCGGTGGCGCTGGCCGACTTCACCGGGGCGATCGAGCGGATCGTGGCCGGCCTGGAGAAGCGCAACCGCCTGCTCAATCCGCTGGAGCGGCGCATCGTCGCCCACCACGAGATGGGCCATGCGCTGGTCGCGATGGCGCTGCCCGGCGCCGACGTGGTCCACAAGATCTCGATCATCCCGCGCGGCATCGGCTCGCTGGGCTACACCATCCAGCGGCCCACCGAGGACCGCTTCCTGATGACCCGCAAGGAGCTCGAGCGCAAGATGGCCGTCCTGCTCGGCGGCCGGGCGGCCGAGCAGCTGGTGCTGGGCGAGATCTCCACCGGCGCTTCCGACGACCTGGCCAAGGTCACCGACATCGCGCGCAGCATGGTCATGCAATACGGGATGGACGAAACCCTGGGCAACCTGGTCTACGAGGCGCCGCGTTCGGCCTTCCTCGGCGTGCCCGACCAGGTCGCCGAGCCGCGCCGCCACTCCGAGGAGAGCGCGCGGCGGATCGACGAAGCGGTGCGCGGGCTGGTGGCCGACGCCTTCGCCGAGAGCCTTGCCGTCCTGACCCGCCAGCGCGCGCGACTCGAGCGCGGTGCCGCGCTGCTGCTCGAGCGCGAGACCCTCGAACAGAAGGACCTCCAGGCGCTCTGCGCCGAGATCCCCGCCCAGGAGACCGAGCAATGACCCAGGTAGGAGCCGACGCGCTCTGCCACTACTGCGACGCCAGCCAGTTCGACTTCGACACCACGGCGCAGGTCGAGCCGATCTCCGGCGCGTTCGGGCAGGAGCGCGCGATCGACGCGATCGAGCTCGGCGTGGGCATCCAGCGCAGCGGCTTCAACCTGTTCGTGCTCGGCGACCCGGCCACCGGCAAGTTCGACGCCACGCGCGAGCGGATCCTGGCGATCGCCGCCGGCCAGCCGCGCGGCGAGGACTGGTGCTACGTCAACAACTTCAAGGAACCGCACAAGCCGCATGCGCTGCGCCTGCCCTGCGGGCAGGGCGCGGGCTTCAGGCTCGACATGCAGCAGCTGGTCGAGGAGTTGCGCGGCGCGATTCCCGCAGTGCTCGAGAGCGACGACTACCGCTCCCGGGTCGAGCAGATCGACGCGCAGTTCGGCGGCAAGCAGGAGCAGGGCTTCAGCGAGCTGGTCGACGAGGCGCAGGGGCAGGGCATCCTGCTCTTGCGCACCCCGACCGGCTTCTCCTTCGCGCCCGACAAGGACGGCGAGGTGATGCCGCACGAGGAGTTCGAGAAGCTGCCCGACGAGGAGAAGGAGCGCATCGCGAAGGCGGTGCGCGGGCTGCAGGAAAAGCTCGAGCGACTGCTGCGCCAGATCGTGCTGTGGCGACGCGCCCATCGCGAGGAGATGAAGAAGCTCAACCGCGAGGTCACGATGTTCGCGGTGGGCAACATGGTCGACGACCTGATCCGCCGCTACGTGGCGCTGCCGGAAGTGGTGCGCTGGCTCGACGCGTTCAAGGAGGACGTCGTCGAGAACGCCGACATCTTCCGCTCGCAGAGCGAGTCCACGCCGCAGCAACTCGCTGCCCAGGCCGAGGAGTTGCCGCCGCTGCGCCGCTACGAGGTCAACCTGCTGGTCGGCGGCGGCGAGGTGCCGGGCGCTCCGGTGGTCACCGAGGAGAACCCGACCTACGTGAACCTGGTCGGACGGATCGAGCACATCGCGCGCTTCGGCGCGCTGCTCACCGACTTCGGCCTGATCAAGGCCGGTGCCCTGCATCGCGCGAACGGCGGCTACCTGCTGCTCGACCTGCGCCGGGTGCTGATGCAGCCCTTCGCCTGGGAGGCGCTCAAGCGCGCGTTGCACACGCGCGAGATCCGGATCGAGTCCCCCGGCCAGTTCTACGGCGCGGTCAGCACCGTGTCGCTCGAGCCCCAGCCCATTCCGCTCGACGTCAAGGTGGTGCTGTTCGGCGACCGGATGCTGCACATGCTGCTGCAGGCCTACGATCCCGAGTTCGTCGAGCTGTTCAAGGTGTCGGCGGACTTCGAGGACGATGCCGACGCTTCGCCCGAGTCGCTGAAGGCCTACGCGCGCGTGATCGCCACGATCGCGGGCAAGGTGTGCGAGCTGCCCCTCGATCGCCACGCGGTGGCCCGCGTCGTCGAGTTCGGGGCCCGCGAGGCCGGAGATTCCGGCAAGCTGAGCCTGCACCGGCGCGGCCTCGAGGACCTGATCACCGAGTCCGAGTACTGGGCGCGCAAGACCGGCCGCGACCTGATCGGTCGCGAGCAGGTCCAGCGGGCGCTCGACGCTCGGATCGAGCGCAGCGACAGCATCCGCCGGCGGATGCAGGAAGAGATCCTGCGCGGCACGATCATGATCGACACCGCCGGCGCCGAGCCGGGCCAGATCAACGGCCTGGCGGTCTACTCGGTCGGCGACCTCGTGTTCGGGCAGCCGACCCGGATCACCGCCACCACGCGGGTCGGCGACGGGCACGTCATCGACATCCAGCGCGAGGCCCAGCTCGCCGGCGCCATCCACTCCAAGGGCGTGATGATCCTCAGCGCCTTCCTGGCGGCGCGCTACGCGGCGCGCCAGCCCTTCGCACTCAATGCGAGCCTGGCCTTCGAGCAGACCTACGGCCCGGTCGACGGCGACAGCGCGTCGCTGGCCGAGCTGTGCGCGCTGGTGTCCTCGCTGGGCGGCGTGCCGATCCGCCAGGCCTGGGCGGTCACCGGTTCGGTCAACCAGCGCGGCGAGGTGCAGGCAATCGGCGGCGTCAACGAGAAGATCGAGGGCTTCTTCGACATCTGCGTGGCGCGCGGGCTCGACGCGAGCCACGGCGTCCTGATACCGAAGGCCAACCTTCGCCACCTGATGCTCCGGCGCGATGTGGTCGAGGCGGTGCGCGACGGGCGCTTCGCGATTCACGCGGTCTCGCAGTTCGACGAGGCGATCGCCTTGCTCACCGGCGAGCCCGACATCGACCAGCTGGTGCGCAAGCGGCTGTCGCAGTTCGTCGACATCGCCCTCGAATTCGGGGCGCGCCGCCTGCGCGGACGCGGCGGGAACTCGCGGCAATGAGCGACGTGGTCGAAACCGGCCGGATCTGGGTGGCGCTCGACGCGCTGGAGCGCAGCGAGGCGCCGCTGGGCGCGGCCGTCGGCCTGGCCCGGATCCTGCAAGCCGAGCTCGCGGCGCTGTTCGTCGAGAACGTGGACCTGTTCCGGATGGCGGATTTTCCGCAAGCCTTCGAGACCCGTCTGTTCGGCCAGCACGACCCGGCCGGGCAGCAGGGACTCGAAGGCCTCGAGGCAGCGCTGAGGGCGCAGGCCAGCGCCCTGCAGCGCCAACTGGTCCGGACGGCCGGCGCGAGCGGCCTGCGCTGGAGCTTCCGGATCGCGCGCGGCCGGGTTCTCCAGCAGGCGCTCGAAGTCGCCGGCGCCGGAGACTGTGTCGTGCTGCCCAGCGCCGCCATCGCCACCTCGCTCGCGATCACGCGGCCCGACCCGGCCACTCGGCGGGGGGCGGCCACGCGAGCCGGGACGGCCCCCCAGCGCGGCGCAATCGCGTCCGCGCGGCCGGCGGGCCTGTCGCTGGCAGGGTCGCCCCAGCTGTGG
>MEEC01000091.1 GCA_001724315.1 Lautropia sp. SCN 70-15
CGGGTCTCGTCCTGGATCTTCGCGAGCTCGCCGCGCTGCTTCTCGGTCAGGTCGGGCAGCCACATCGCGCGGCCGGTGCCGAAGCCCATCATGCCCGGCCCCATCATGCCCTGGCCCATTCCCCAGCCGGGGCCATAGCCGCCCATCATCCCGGGACCCATGCCGTAGCCCGGCCCGTAGCCGCCCATCATGCCGGGACCCCAAGCGCCGCGGCCGCCGCCCATGTGATAGCCAGGGCCGTAGCCCCCGCGCGGGCCCATTCCCCAACCCGGACCGTGGCCTGGTCCATAGCCCGGACCATATCCGCCCATCATCCCCGGGCCCATGCCCCATCCGGGACCCCAGCCGCCGGGTCCCGGTGCGTCCGGCGAGGGTTGGGCGACGGCAAGGCCCGCAGCGAGCGCGAGTGCCGAGGCAAGGATCATTCGTTTCATGTCCATCTCCTGGATGGCGGCGCGGATCCTGGAGCAAGGACGGACACAGGTTCTCGCCGCGGCGACCGCCTGAGGGTGGGGGGTCGGATCCCGTCGGCAGTCGAAGGCGGGATAGGGCCGGCGCTGCCGGCAAGGGCGCCCGGCGCGTGCAGGACCGCCTGCCGCTGGCAGGTGGCGCCTCGCGCGGCGCGAGCCACTAAGGTGCTACTGGCTGTCGGTCGCGTCAATTGAATTGCCCGGCGCGTGTTGACCCAGGACAATGTCAAGTTCGGAGGCAGGTCAGGTGGCCGGCCCCGGCCAGCGGAGCAAGGAAAGGACGATGACGGAGGGAACCCCACCGGGGCGCGGCGTGCCGATCATCGGGCTGCTCGCGGGCGCCGTCCTGGTCGCGCCGATCGTCGGCCTGGGCTGGTGGCAGTTCGCCCGGACGGCGGCGAGCCCGATGGACAGCACCGACCCGCGCGTGCTCGCCCTGGGCGAGCGCGTCTACCAGCGCGAATGCGCGAGCTGCCACGGCGCGCAACTCGAGGGTCAGCCCGACTGGCAGACGCGCCTGCCGAACGGCCGGCTGCCGGCGCCGCCGCACGACCCTTCGGGCCACACCTGGCACCACCCGGCCGAGCAGTTGTTCGGCATCGTCAAGGATGGCGTTCAGGCCTACGCGCCGCCCGGCTACGAGAGCGACATGCCGGCCTACGCCGGGCGCTTGTCGGACGCCGAGATCTGGGCGGTGCTGGCCTGGATCAAATCGACCTGGCCGGCCGAGACCCGCGCCCACCACGACGAGATCGATCGCCGCAACCGCCGGCGCTGAGCCGCGCAGCCGCGGCCGCGCGGGGCGAAAGTGGGGGCGCTGTGCAGCCGCCGAAAGCGACCGCCTTCAGGCGCTGAAGCGCCCGTTCGCCGCGTCCCAGGCCGCGACGAAGCGGCGCGCGCGCTCGCCTACCGCGCGGGCCTCGTCGCCCGGGCGGTAGAGCGCCGAGCCCAGTCCGAAGCCCGAGGCGCCGGCGGCGCGCCAGACGGCCATCTTCTCGGGCGTGATGCCGCCCACCGGCAGGATGGCCACCGAGGCCGGCACGACCGCGCGCCAGGCGCGCAGCGCCTCCGGCGGGATGCCCTCGGCGGGGAAGAGCTTGAGCGCCGCCGCGCCGGCCTTCAGCGCGGCGAAGGCCTCGGACGGGGTGGCGACACCCGGCACCGCCGGCATTCCCAGCGCTGCCGCCTGCCGCACCACCTCGGGGTCGAAGTTGGGCGACACCACCAGACCGCCGCCGGCCTCGCGGACCGCGCGGACCTCGGCGGCCTCCAGCACCGTGCCGGCGCCGACCACGCAGTCCGGGAGACGCGCGGCCAGCAGGCCGATGCTGGCGAGCTGATCGGGCGAGTTCAGCGGCACCTCGATCAGCCGGAAGCCGGCGTCGCGCAGCGCGTCGCCGATGGCCGGGGCCTCGGCGGGCGTGAGGCCGCGCAGGATCGCGACCAGCGGAAGCGCCGCGATCGCGGCGTCGAGCTCGGGGTGGCGGGGCGTCGTCGTGTTCGGAGTCGGGGACATCGCGTTCGGATTCGGGGAAATCGCGTTGCGCTTCGGAGGCGTCGTCGAGGATCGAAGGGCCGGCGGTCAGGCGACGAGCCCCGCATGGGCGGCGATCGCGTACAGCCCGGCCCGGGCCGGCTCGCCTTGCGCGGCAGTGGCCTCGATGCCGGCCAGGTGCAGCGCGCGCAGGTAGCGGGCGGCCAGCGCCGGCGAGGCGATCACGCAGGGCGCCTGGTGTGGCGAGAAGGCGCGAATCGCGTCGCCGATCTCCGCCCCGATCAGCAGACCGGACAGGTAGCCGGGCAGGTGATCGGGCGGGCGCTGGCCGAGCAGGCCTTCGCTGCGCACCGTGAACAGCAGGTGGCCCAGGGCGCCGGGTTCGGCCAGGCCGCGGCGCACGCCGTCGTCGAAGGCCGACAAGGGACCCGGGGCATCGGGCGATTCGGGTTCCTCGCACAGCCGCCCGAGGATCGAGTGCTGGCGCATGACCGCGTAGAGCTCGCCGGTCATGCAGGTGCGAAACCCGGTGACGACCGCGTCGCGCGTGGCGACCCACTTGCTGTGGGTGCCCGGCAGCAGGAAGAGGGCCGTTCCGCTGGCGCCGGTCCCGAGCGCCCCGAAGACCTGGGTCTCCTCGCCCCGGATCACGTCGGGCGATCCGCCGGGCGGCCGGGCGACCAGGCCGGGCACGATCCGGAAGGGGCGGCCGGCTTCGTCGCCGAGATCCAGCAGGCCCGAGGCCAGCGCGTCGAATCCGGCCGGGGTGGCCACGTAGGGCGCTTCGAGCCAGCCTTGCCGGCTGCCGATCATGCCGGAGGCGATTGCCGGCAGGTCGGGGCGGATGGCGAGCCACAGCGCGCAGAAGGCCCGGAAGGCCTCGGCGAAGCGGCCTTCGCGCACGTTCAGGATGCCCAGCGGCGCCTCGCGCCGGTCGAGCACTTCGCCGTTCGCATCGAGCAGCCAGCCGCGCAGCGAGGATGTCCCCCAGTCCAGCGCGATCAGGCGGGCGCGTTCGGCAGCGCCGGCGGGCAGCGCTTCGGAGTCGTGTTCCGGAACCATGATCGGGAGTATGCCCGAGCCGCGGCCCCGGCCGGGCGCCTTGCTATCATCGCCCGACCCCATGACGCTCACCGAACTCAAGTACATCGTGGCCCTGGCGCGCGAGCGCCACTTCGGCCGCGCCGCCGAGGCCTGCTTCGTCAGCCAGCCTACGCTTTCGGTCGCGATCAAGAAGCTCGAGGACGAGCTCGGCGTCCAGCTCTTCGAGCGCGGCGGTTCCGAGGTCGCGGTCACGCCGGTGGGCGAGCAGATCGTCGAGCAGGCCCAGCACGTGCTCGAGCAGAGCAACGCGATCCGCGAGATCGCGGCGCAGGGCCGCGACCCGCTGGCCGGGCCCCTTCGGGTGGGCGTGATCTACACGATCGGTCCCTACCTGCTGCCTCACCTGGTGCGGCGGATGATCGACGACGCGCCGCAGATGCCGCTGCTGCTGCAGGAGAACTACACGGTCAAGCTGCTCGAGCTGCTGCGCCAGGGCGACATCGACGTGGCGATCGTGGCCGATCCCTTTCCCGACGCCGGCCTGGTCACGCAGGCGGTCTACGACGAGCCCTTCATCGTGGCGGTGCCGAAGCACCACCCCTGGGCGAAGCGCAAGAAGATCCGTTCCGAAGAGCTCAAGGAGCAGACGATGCTGCTGCTCGGCGCCGGTCACTGCTTCCGCGACCACGTGCTCGAGGTCTGCCCGGAGCTGTCGCGTTTCTCGCAGGCCAGCGCCGGCATCCAGAAGACCTTCGAGGGCTCCTCGCTGGAAACCATCCGGCACATGGTGGCCTCGGGCATCGGCGTCACGGTGCTGCCCAAGATGGTCCGGCCCGACATGAGCGACGATGGGCTGCTGACCTATCTCCCGTTCGAGGCGCCCGAGCCTTATCGGCGGGTGTCGCTGGCCTGGCGCAAGAGCTACTCGCGGCGGCCGGCCATCGAGGCCTTGCGCAAGGCGATCCTGCAGGCGGGGCTGCCCGGCGTGACCATGCTGCCCGACGAGCCCGCCGTCAGCCACTGACAATCCGGCCGGTCCTGCCCGGCTCCAATGGACGTCAAATGAAGGGACGCCAAGCATGAGCGAACGCCCGACCTACCCGACGATCGAGGACACGATCGGCCACACGCCGCTGGTGCGGCTGCAGCGCCTGCCCGGGGCCGCGAACGACGCGCGCGGCAACCTGATCCTGGGCAAGCTCGAGGGCAACAACCCGGCCGGTTCGGTCAAGGACCGCCCGGCGCTGGCGATGATCGCCAAGGCCGAGGCGCGCGGCGACATCCGCCCCGGCGACACGCTGATCGAGGCCACTTCCGGCAACACCGGCATCGCATTGGCCATGGCGGCGGCGATACGCGGCTACCGGATGGTCCTGATCATGCCCGACAACCTGTCGGTCGAGCGCCGGCAGTCGATGAAGGCCTACGGCGCCGAACTGATCCTGGTCAGCCAGAAGGAAGGCATGGAGGGGGCCCGCGACCTGGCCGATCGGATGCAGGCCGAGGGCAAGGGCAGGGTGCTCGACCAGTTCTCCAACGACGACAACTGGGCGGCGCACTACGAAACCACCGGCCCCGAGATCTGGGAGCAGACGCGCGGGCAGGTCACGCATTTCGTGTCGGCGATGGGCACCACCGGCACGATCACCGGCGTGTCGCGCTACCTGAAGGAAATGAATCCGGCGGTGCAGATCGTCGGCGCACAGCCCGCCGAAGGCTCGTCGATCCCGGGCATCCGGAAGTGGCCTGTCGAGTACCTGCCGAAGATCTATCGCCATGCGATCGTCGACCGCACCGAGTCGGTCACGCAGGCCGATGCCGAGCAGATGGCGCGCAGGCTGGCCGCCGAAGAGGGCATCTTCTGCGGCATCTCGGCCGCCGGCGCCTGCTGCATCGCGTTGCGGATCGCCGAGACCGTCGAGAACGCGACGATCGTGTTCATCGTCTGCGACCGCGGCGACCGCTACCTGTCGACGGGCGTGTTCCCGGCGTGAACGACGGCGCGCAACGCCGGCGCCAGTTCGTCGGCATCCTGCTCGTCGTCGCGGCGGTCTCGTCGTTCTCCGTCCTCGACTCCTTCGCCAAGCATCTCTCGCAGAGCTATCCCCTGCCGCTGGTCATCTGGGCGCGCTACTTCTTCCACGTGGTGATCATGGTGGCGCTGCTGTGGCCGCGGATGGGCGCGCGGCTGGTGGCCACGCAGCGCCCGGGGCTTCAGATCGCGCGCGGCGTGGTGCTCGGGATGTCCACGCTGTTCTTCGTGTCGGGCATCTCTTTGATGCCGCTGGCCGAAGCTTCGTCCATCACGATGGTCGCGCCGATCCTGCTCACGCTGCTCGCGCGCCGCTTCCTGCGCGAGAAGGCGCCGCCCGGCACCTGGTGGGCGCTTGCGGTGAGCTTCGCCGGCGTGCTGCTGATCGTGCGCCCGGGCGGCCAGGTCTTCGGCTGGCCGGCGCTCTTTCCGCTGGCGACGGCATTCTGCTTCGCCGGCTACCAGCTGCTCACGCGCAAGCTGGCGGGCGTCGACGACGGACTCTCCACGTTGTTCCTGGGCGCGCTGGTGGCCACCGCGCTGGCCACGCTGGTGGTGCCCTGGTACTGGGAACTGCCGCGCAACTGGACCGACGCCGGCCTGTTCCTGGCCATGGGCGCGATGGGCGCGTTCAGTCACCTGCTGCTGGTGCGCGGCTTCGAGCGGGCGCCGGCCTCGCTGCTCGCGCCCTTCATCTACCTGCAGATCGTGGCCGCGCTGACCCTGGGCTGGCTGGTCTTCGGGAACTTCCCGGATCTGGTCGCGCTGGCCGGCATGGGGCTGATCGCGCTGACCGGCGTGACGATGGCCTTGCGCGGTCGCGGCCCGATGCGCCCGGAGCGCGCGGCTGCCTCGGCTGCGACGCAGGCGGAGGCGCTCGAGCCGGCGGTGCAGGAGCGCGCGGCGGCGATCGCCGGTCCGGTGCTGGCGCCCGACGGCGCGCCGGCGCTGCCGGCCGAGGCGGCGGCTCCGGCCCGGGTGGCGGTGCCCGCGTTGTCCGTCCGCGCGCCGCTGCGCGGCGTGCTGCTCGCGGTGGGCGCCTGCGTGATGTTCTCGCTGCTCGACAGCATCGCCAAGCACCTGTCCCAGACCCACTCGCCGATGATGGTGGCCTGGGCGCGCTACGTGTTCCACGTGGTGATCATGGTCGCGGTGTTCGCGCCCACGATGGGCCGCAGGCTCTTCGTGACCCGCAGCCCCGGGCTGCAGGTCGCGCGCGGGCTCTGCCTGGGCCTGTCGTCGATATGCTTCTTCTCGAGCATCGCCTACCTGCCGCTGGCCGAGGCCACCGCGATCGTGGCGATCGCGCCGGTGCTGGTCACCGCGGGCGCGGTCTGGTGGCTGAAGGAGCGCACGCCGCCGGGCACCTGGTGGGCGCTGGTGGCCAGCTTCGCCGGGGTGATGCTGATCGTGCGTCCGGGCAGCGCGCTGTTCGGCTGGGCGGCCCTGCTGCCGCTGCTGACCGCGGTGTTCGCGATGGGCTATCAGCTGCTCACGCGGCAACTCAGCGGCGTGGACAACGGACTGGCCACGCTGTTCATCGGCGGCGCGGTGGCGGCCCTGCTGCTGTCGCTGTTCGCGCCGGGCGCCTGGAGCCTGCCCACCGGGCCGCTCGATGCGATCCTTTTCGTGGCTACCGGTGCGATCGGCGCGGTGGGGCACCTGATGCTGGTGCGCGCCTACGAGATCGCGTCGGCCTCGTCGCTCGCGCCCTACGGCTACGCGCACGCCGCGGCGGCGCTGGTCTTCGGCTTCGTGTTCTTCGGGCAGTTCCCGGACCTGCCGGCGCTGCTCGGCCTGGGGCTCATCGTGACGACCGGCGTGGTGATGGCGATCCGCAACCGGATGCCGGTGCGCGCGATCGAGGAATAGAGGGGGCAAGACGCGAGCGGCCCGGCGGCCGAGCGCGTGTCGGCCCGGCTCAGCGCCCGATTTCGCCGCGCAGCGCCTCGGCCAGCTCGATCACCGCCGACGCGTAGAAGCTCGAGCGGTTGTAGCGGGTGATCACGTAGAAGTTGCGCGCGCCCAGCCAGTAGTCGGGCGCGTCGTCTCCATTCGGCAGGTCGATCAGCGCGAGCTTGGTGTCGAAGGCGACCGGGTCGCGGCTGCTCACGCCGTAGTTGCGCAGGCTGTCGATGGTGAAGGCCGGTGTGATGCCCGCCTCGATCAGCGGCGACAGACGTTCCGGGTCGGCGATGCGCGCGGCGTAGCGCGCCGGCTCGCCGGGCGCCCAGCCGTGCTCGGCCAGGAAGTTCGCCACGCTGCCGATCGCGTCGGCGGGACTCTCGCGCAGGTCGATGCGGCCGTCGCCGTCGAAGTCGACCGCCCAGCGCCGGATGCTGCCCGGCATGAACTGGGGCAGGCCGATCGCGCCGGCATAGGAGCCGCGCACGGCGAAGGGGTCGACGCCCTCGGTCCGCGTGAGCAGCAGGTATTGCTCGAGCTCGCTGCGGAAGTAGTCGGCGCGGCGCGGATAGTCGAAGGCCAGCGTGGTCAGCACGTCGATGACGCGGTGATCGCCGGTGATCCGCCCGAACACGGTCTCCACGCCGATGATCGCGACGATGATCTCCTCGGGCACGCCGTAGCGCTCCGAGGCGCGCGCGACCGTGTCCTCGTGCTCGCGCCAGAAGCGCACGCCGGCCGAGATCCGGGTGTCGTCGATGAAACGGGAGCGGTAGACCTTCCAGGAGCGCTTGAAGCTGGGCGGCGCCGGCGTCATCAGGCGGATCGCGGCGTCGCTGCGGCGCACGCGGGCGAAGATCTCGTCGAGCGCGGCCCGGTCGAAGGCATGGCGCTCGGCCAGGCCGTCGATGAAGGCGCGGACTTCGGGGCGGGCGGGGTAATCGCGGGCGACGGCCTCGGGCGTGGTCGCGCATCCGGCAGCCAGCGCCAGGCCGGCTCCGGCCAGCAGGAATCTCAGGGTCTGAACTGTCTTACGCATTGCAGCAAGTGTCGCACGTCCTCGCGCGGGGCGGGGTCGGCGCGGCCCCCGCCGCCGTAGCGCAGCCGGTTGTACAGCGCGGCGATGCGACGCGCGTCGGCCACCCGGTCGGGCTCGACCAGACGTTCCACCCGCGCCAGGTAGGCGGTGGCGGTCTCGTGCGGCTGGCGCGCCAGGCCGGTCACCGCCAGCTTCTGGCAGAAGTCGTCCCAGGCGCGCTCGACCGGGTCGCGCGCGCGGCGCGGATGCAGGGTCAGCACCGCGATCGCGCCCACGATCGCGGTCAGCGACAGCGCGAGCAGGCCGGCGATCGAGCGCCAGTCGTCGGCCTTCAGGCCCAGCCGCTCGAGCAGGCGCACCTGGCGGCCGCGGTCGTAGGAGAGCAGCCACTGGTTCCACGCGTTGGTCAAAGCGTCGAGGCGAAAGCGCAGCGTGGACAGCAGCGGCCTGGCCATGTCGAGCCCCGGCATGCCGGCGAAACCGGGTTCCAGCCGCAGGCCGCGCTCGATGCGGTCGGGCGCCACCGCGGCCGTCGGATCGACCCGCGTCCAGCCCTGGCCTTCGAGCCAGACCTCCGCCCAGGCATGGGCGTCGGCCTGCCTGACCAGCCACCAGCCGTCGACCGGATTGCGCTCGCCGCCCTGGTAGCCGGTCACGACCCGCGCCGGGATGTCGAGCGCGCGCATCAGCACCACGAAGGCGCCGGCGAAATGCTCGCAGAAGCCCGCCCGGGTCTCGAACAGGAAATCGTCGACGCTGTGGCGCCCCAGCAGCGGCGGCTGCAGCGTGTAGCGAAAGGCCTGCTGGCGGAACATCGCGAGCGCGCGCTCGACCAGGCGCAGGTCGCCCTGGCCCCGATCGATGGTTGGAACGGAGCCCTCGCGGCGCTCGGGCGTGCGGCCGCCCGTGCTGTCCACGGCCAGGAACTCGGCGCGCCACTGCGCGGCCAGCGCCAGCGTGCGCGGGTTGAAACCGGCGGGCAGCTCGAGCCAGTTCTGCAGCGAGTTGCGGCTTTCGTTCAGGCCGGCTTGCCAGGCGGTCGACGATTCCACCCGATAGCGGGCGCGCGAATCGAGCGGCGCCGATGCCAGCAGCTGAAGGTCCGGATTGAGCGTCACCCGCAGGCCGGGCGGCGGATCCACCTCGATCGGCATCTCGAGCGGGAACATCCACGGGCGGGAAGACGGCTCCTGGGTGATCTCGTAGGCGATCCGGGCCTCGCGCGAATAGCGGACCTGCGGCGGCGGAGGCGGCACGACCGGGTTCCGGAGCGCCCGCCAGGTGGCGCCGTCGAAGTCGCCGAAGACCGGGCCGCGCCAGTAGAGCTGCGCCGTCGGCGGGGTCTCGCCCTCGAA
>MEEC01000092.1 GCA_001724315.1 Lautropia sp. SCN 70-15
GCTCGGCCTGAACCGCGGCCAGGAGCTGCGGCTGGTCACGCTGCCGCAGGCGCTGCGGGTGATCATCCCGCCGATGACCAGCCAGTACCTGAACCTGACCAAGAACTCGTCGCTGGCGGTGGCGATCGGCTATCCCGACCTGGTCGCGGTCGCGAACACCACGATGAACCAGACCGGCCAGGCGATCGAGGCGATCGCGATCCTGATGGCGGTCTACCTGAGCATCAGCCTGCTGATCTCGCTGTTCATGAACTGGTACAACAACCGCGTCCGGCTGGTGGAGCGCTGAACGATGACCGGACCCGCCGCCAGCACGCAAGACCCCGGCCCGCGCGACACCCCCCAGCGCCCGGCCGGCGCGCCGCCCGCCCGATCCGGCGGCCCCTTCGCCTGGATGCGGACGAACCTGTTCGCCACCCCCTTCGACACCGCCCTCACCATCCTGCTGCTGGCCGCGCTGGCCTGGATCGTCCCGAAGGCCTCGGGATGGCTGTTCTTCGATGCGGTGTGGGGAAACCAGCCGCTCTCGGCCTGCGACGCGGTGCGCGGCCAGGGTGCCTGCTGGGCGGTGGTCTGGGAAAAGTTCCGCTTCATGATGTTCGGCGTCTATCCCTTCGACGAGCAGTGGCGCCCGGCGATCGCGATCCTCGTGCTGACCGGCCTGCTGGTGGTCTCGGCCTTCCGCGCCTTCTGGAATCGCAGGCTGGCCGTCGTCTGGACCATCGGCCTGGCGCTGACCTTCTGGCTGATGGGCGGCGGCCTGGGGCTCGCGCCGGTGCGCACCGAGCAGTGGGGCGGGCTGCCGGTCACGCTGATCCTGGCGATATTCGGCGTGGCCTTCGCCTTTCCGCTGGGCGTGCTGCTCGCGCTGGGCCGGCGCTCGAGCCTGCCGCTGGTGCGGGCCTTCTGCGTGGTCTACATCGAGGTGATCCGGGGCGTTCCGCTGATCACCGTGCTGTTCATGGCGTCGGTGATGTTCGCGCTGTTCATGCCCGAGGGCATGCGCATCGAGCAGCTGCTGCGCGCGCAGATCGCGATCATCCTGTTCGTGGCGGCCTACCTGGCCGAGGCGGTGCGCGGCGGCCTGCAGGCGGTGCCTCGCGGGCAGTACGAGGCGGCGGAGGCGCTCGGCCTGCCCTACTGGAAGTCGATGGGGCTGATCGTGCTGCCGCAGGCGCTGCGGATCTCGATCCCGCCGATCGTCAACAGCTTCATCGCGCTGTTCAAGGACACCTCGCTGGTGGTGATCATCGGCATCTACGACTTCGCCTACGCGGTCAAGAAATCGGTGGAGACCGACTTCTCCTGGAAGAAGTACTTCATCGAGGCCTTCCTGTTCTCGATCGTCGTGTACTGGATCTACTGCTTCGCGATGTCGAAGTACAGCCAGAAGCTGGAGCGCGATTTCGCGCGCGGCCACCAGCGCTGAAATCCGCAGCCGGAGCCCTCGAGTGAACCCGATGAACGCGTCGAACCCGAACCCAGCCGCCGGCGGCGCCGCGCAGCCGAACGAGGCAGGCGGCCCGCCGGCCATCGTCATCGAGAAGCTGAACAAGTGGTTCGGCGAGTTCCACGTGCTCGAGGACATCGACCTGACGGTGGCCCGCGGCGAGCGCATCGTGATCTGCGGGCCCTCGGGCTCGGGCAAGTCCACGCTGATCCGCTGCATCACCCGGCTCGAGCCGCACCAGAAGGGGCGGATCGTGGTCAACGGCACCGAGCTGACCGACAACCTGAAGCAGATCGACCAGGTCCGCTCCGATGTCGGCATGGTCTTCCAGCACTTCAACCTGTTCCCTCACCTGACCGTGCTGGACAACTGCACGCTCGCGCCGATCTGGGTGCGCAAGAAGCCGCGCGCCGAGGCCGAGGCCACCGCGATGAAGTTCCTCGAGCGGGTGCGCATCGCCGACCAGGCGCAGAAGTACCCCGGCCAGCTGTCGGGCGGCCAGCAGCAGCGGGTGGCGATCGCCCGCGCGCTGTGCATGACGCCCTCGATCATGCTGTTCGACGAGCCGACCTCGGCGCTGGACCCGGAGATGGTCAAGGAGGTGCTCGACACGATGATCATGCTGGCCGGCGAGGGCATGACCATGCTCTGCGTGACCCACGAAATGGGCTTCGCGCGGGCGGTGGCCGACCGCGTGATCTTCATGGACCGCGGCGAGATCGTCGAGCAGAACGCGCCGGGGCCCTTCTTCGACGACCCGCAGAACGAGCGGACCCGGCAGTTCCTCAGCCAGATCCTGCACCGCTAGAGCTTCTCGCTAGATGTGCGCGACGACCTTGTCGAGCGCGTGGCGCAGGTGCAGCGTGAGGCCGAGCGCCGCCTGGTCGTTGGGCTTCAGGATCCGCTCGGAGAGCGGCAGCCAGACGCTCTCCTCGAAGTGCGCGTGCTCGGCGTAGGACCGGCACAGGCGGTCGACCGCCTTGGTGTCGATGTCGGCCGTCTTGCCGCGCGCGAGGTTCTTCATCGCGGGTTCCAGCTCGGCCCACAGGGCCTCGAGCTCGCGGTGCTCGCGGGTGAGCCGCGCGATCAGCGAGCCGACCAGCTGGCGCTCGTCGCCGGGCGCGGCGCTGCGCGCCACCGCCGGAAACAGCGCCTCTTCTTCCTCGGCGTGGTGCTCGAACACCGCATCGCGCACGAAGCGCACCATGCCGTCGGCGAACTGGCGGGCCGCCGGCAGGTCCGCCGGATCGGCGAGCAGCTGCGGCAAGCGCTTCAGGCGCTCGAAGCGCGACAGGATGCCGGCATGGCAATTCGAGAAGCCGGCGATCGGCCCCTCTGGCTGGGATGACTTGGCGCTCATGGTGTGCGGGCCCGGACGAAGAACTCGGGCCAGTCTGAGCGCATGAGGGCGGCGGGGTCTTGACGCAGGACAAGCCCCGCGTCGGCCCCGCCCCGGCAATCAGTCGAGGCGGAAGATCTTGCCCGGATTCAGGATGTTGTCCGGGTCGAGCGCCCGCTTGATCCGCCGCATCAGGTCGATCGCGTCGGCGCCCGCCTCTTCCTCGAGGAAGCCGATCTTGTGCAGGCCCACGCCGTGCTCGCCGGTGCAGGTGCCGTCCATCGACTGGGCGAGCCTGACGATCTCGTCGTTCAGGCGCTCGGCCTCCTCGGCCTCGTGCGCGTCGTTCGGATCGATCAGCAGCACCGCGTGGAAATTGCCGTCGCCGACGTGGCCCAGCAGCATGGTCGGGAACTTCGCGGTGTCGAGGATGCGCCGCGCACCGCTGATCGAGTCGGCCAGCCGGGAGATCGGCACGCAGGTATCGGTCGAGATCGCCCGGCAGCCCGGCCGCATCTGCAGGCAGGCGAAATAGGCGTTGTGGCGGGCGTTCCAGAGCCGGGTGCGGTCCTCGGGGCGGCTCGCCCACTCGAAGTCCTGGCCGCCGTGCTCGCGGGCCAGCTGCTGGACCAGCTCGGCCTGCTCCTTCACCGAGGACTCGGTGCCGTGGAACTCGAAGAACAGCGTCGGGGCCTCGCGCAGCGTGGTCTTGCTGTGCGCGTTGATCGCGCGGATGGTCTGGTCGCAGAGGAACTCGCTGCGGGCGACCGGCACGCCGAGCTGGATGGTCTGGATCACCGTGTTGACCGCGTCGGCCATGGTCGGGAAGTTGACCACCGCGGCCGATACCGCCTCGGGCACCGGGTAGAGCTTGACCGTGACCTCGGTGATCACGCCCAGCGTGCCCTCGGAACCGATGAAGAGCCGGGTGAGGTCGTAGCCGGCGCTGGATTTCTTGGCGCGAGTGGCGGTGCGGATCACCTTGCCGTCGGCGGTCACCACGGTGAGCCCCAGCACGTTCTCCTTCATCGTGCCGTAGCGGACCGCGTTGGTGCCCGAGGCACGGGTGGCGCTCATGCCGCCGATGCTGGCGTCGGCGCCCGGATCGATCGGGAAGAACAGCCCGGTGCTCTTCAGCTCCTCGTTGAGCTGCTTGCGGGTCACGCCGGCCTGCACGGTCACCGTGAGGTCCTCGGCGTTGACCGCCAGCACCTTGTTCATCTGCGACAGGTCGATCGACACCCCGCCCTGCACCGCCAGCAGATGCCCTTCCAGCGACGAGCCCACGCCGAAGGGAATCAGCGGGACCTTGTTCTGCGCGCACAGGCGCACCACCTCGGCGACCTCCTCGGTGGAGTGGGCGTAGACGACCGCGTCGGGCGGGATCGCCGGGAAGGGCGACTCGTCGCGGCCGTGGTGGTCGCGCACCGCCTGGGCGGTGCTGAAGCGCTCGCCGAAGCGCGCGCGCAGCGCGGCGATCATGGCGTCGGGCAAGGGGCGGCGCAGCGCGTCGCTGAAGGCGTAGGGGTGGTTCATGTCGGTGACTCCGGATGTTCGATGAGCACCGCTCAGAAGCGATGCCGCATGCCCACGGCAATGACCCGTTCCTTGGGGCCTGTCGGGGATTTCAGCGCGTCGCGGTAGAGCATGGCGTAGAGATCGGTGCGCTTCGAGAGCAGGTAGTCGTAGCCCAGCGCCCAGCTGTCGCGCTTCTCGGGTGAAAGCGGGTCGGCGTCCTCGATCTTCGAGTTCGCCCACGAGGCGAGGACCTTGCCAGCGCCGAGCGGCACCGAGGCGCCGAGCTGCCAGGTGCGGACGTCGGCCTCGGTGGCCGGGCCCGCGCCGCTGTCGGCGATGTCCTGGTACTGCGCGAAAAGCTTCGCGGCCTTCAGGTCGTAGCTCGCGCCCAGCAGCCAGGCCTTCTGCTCGCGGCCGTCGCCCGGAACGAGGGTGCCCGACAGGTCGATCGAGCGGTACGCCAGCGAGGCGGCGAACGGCCCCGAGCCATAGTGGACCGCTCCGTCGAAGGCCCTGCCCCGCTTGCGGTCGGGCTGCGTGCCCCGCTCCTCGCCGGCCGACCAGAGCAGGTCGGCGCGCCAGGGGCCGCGGTTCCCGGTCTGCAGCCGGATCGAGTTGCTCATGCCGGTGTCGCCGGCCAGCGTCCCGCGAAACGTGTGCGCGATCATCGGCCCGAAGACGAAGGAGTCCGCCAGCGGGTTGAATTCGAGCAGCGAAACGAAGTAGGGCGCGGTGTTCCTGCCGAAGGTCGTGCGGCCGAACCCACCCTCGAAGCCGACCGCCGCGCTGCGCGCCCAGAAGGCGTCGCCGTCGAAGCGCCCGGCCCCGCCGGTGTCGTTGCGCAGGAAGGCCTCGAGCTGGAACACCGCCTTCAGCCCGCCGCCCAGGTCCTCGGCGCCCGCGACGCCGACGAAGGAGGTCTGCATGCCGCCCGAGTCGACCACGGTCCGCGAGACGGCCGGCGCGCCGGGCGACTCGGTCCGGATCGACCCGGCGAAGGCGTCGATGACGCCATAGACGGTGGTGTGCTGGGCGAGCGCCGGACCGGCAAGCAGGCCGCCGGCGAGACAGGCGCTCGCGAGCAGGATGCGTCGGGGCGAGGCGGGCATCGGCATGTCGGGGTCGGCGAGTCGGTGTCGGCGAAAGCCCTCGATCTTAGCCGACCCGGCGCCCAGGCCCAAGGCGCAAGGCCCTGAGGCCGGCGCCGGCGCCCTGCCCGCAGGCCTTAAACTGCGGGCTTTCCCCCGAGCAGGACCAAGGAGATGGGACACCGACTCTCGCGCATCGCCACCCGCACCGGCGATGACGGCACCACCGGACTGGGCGACGGCAGCCGCACCGGCAAGGACAGCCTTCGGATCGCCGCGATCGGCGAGGTCGACGAGCTGAACTCGACGATCGGCCTGCTTCTCGTCGAGGCCGTGCCCGACGCGATCCGCGACCAGCTGATCGCCATCCAGCACGACTTGTTCGACCTGGGGGGCGAACTGTGCATCCCGGGTTTCGAGAACGTGCACGAGGCGCAGGTCGCGAAGCTCGACGCGCTGCTGGAGGAACACAACGCCGCGCTGCCGCGGTTGCAGGAGTTCATCCTGCCCGGCGGCGCCCGCACCGCCGCGATCGCCCACGTGGCGCGCACCGTGTGCCGGCGGGCCGAGCGCGCCGTGGTGGCGCTGGGCCGCGAGGAGACGCTGCGCCCGGTGTGCCGTCAATACCTGAACCGGCTGTCCGACCTGCTCTTCGTGCTGGCGCGGGTGCTCAACCGCGAGGCGGGCCGCGGCGACGTGCTCTGGCAGAAGGACCGCGTCAAGGGCGGCTGAACGCGCAAGATGTGAAGAGATCGGATCTCTTCACGCCTTGTCAGGTGTCGCGCGCGGCTTCCAGGTAGGACACCAGCTTGGCGCTGGTCTGGCGCAGCCGGTCCGAGAGCAGCTGGACCAGCTTGAGCAGGATCTTGTTGCCGAGCTCGGGCTCCTCGGAGAGCACCAGCATCAGCGAGTCGCGCGAGAGCACCGCCAGCCGGCAGTTCTCGAGCGTGACGCAGGAGGCGAAGCGCGGCTCGCCGTCGAACATCGACATCTCGCCCAGCGCGTGGCCCACGTGGGCCACCGCGATCCGCGACGGATAGTTGTAGCGATTGCGGCGCAGGACGTCGATCATGCCGTCCATCAGCAGCATCATGAAGTCGCCGGGCTCGCCCTCGTTGATGATCGTGACCCCGGGCGGCGCTTCGTAGACGTACATGAAGCCGCCCAGCTTGCGGGTTTCCTCGATCTCGAGACCCGAGAAGAGCGGCGTGCGCGACATCAGCCGGTGGATCTCCTCGGCGTAGTCGTTGGCCCGGCCGACCGGCACCAGCCCCAGCGCGGTCAGCCGCTCGTGGGGCGTGCGCCGCCCGGCGCCCGCCGCGGCGGGCGCCTGGTCCTTGGGCGCGGCATTCGTCGTCTGCATTTCCACCTCCGGAAGCAGGTCCGAAGTCTATAGGACGAATCAGATACCGGTCATTCGTCGACGGCAAGCCTGCGCTGACGAACGGCATCGGCCAGGTGCTCGAGGATCGAGACCGTGTCCTCCCAGCCGATGCAGCCGTCGGTGATGCTCTGGCCGTAGGTCAGCGCCTTGCCGGGCACCAGGTCCTGGCGGCCGGCGTTCAGGTGGCTCTCGACCATCACCCCGAAGATCCGCATGTCGCCGGCGGCGAGCTGCGTGGCGACGTCCTTCAGCACCGGGATCTGGTTCTCGGGCTTCTTCTGGCTGTTGCCGTGGCTGGCGTCGACCATCAGCCGGCAGGCCAGCGCGGCGGCCGCGGCCTCCTTGCAGGCGGCGTCGACACTCGCCGCGTCGTAGTTCGGCGCCTTGCCGCCGCGCAGGATCACGTGGCAGTCCTCGTTGCCGTTGGTCGACACGATGGCCGAGTGCCCGCCCTTGGTCACCGACAGGAAATGGTGGGGCTGCGAGGCTGCCTTGATGGCGTCGAGCGCGATCTTCAGGTTGCCGTCGGTGCCGTTCTTGAAGCCCACCGGGCAGGACAGCCCCGAGGCCAGCTCGCGATGTACCTGCGACTCGGTGGTGCGCGCCCCGATGGCGCCCCAGGCGATCAGGTCGGCGATGTACTGCGGGGTGATCATGTCGAGGAACTCGGTGCCGCAGGGCAGCCCCATCTCGTTGATGTCCAGCAGCAGCGAGCGGGCGGTGCGCAGCCCCTTGTTGATGTTGAAGGTGTCGTCGAGGTCCGGGTCGTTGATCAACCCCTTCCAGCCCACCGTGGTGCGCGGCTTCTCGAAATAGACCCGCATCACGATCTCGAGATCGTCCTTCAGGCGTTCGCGGACCGCCACCAGGCGCTGTGCGTACTCGAGCGCGGCCTGGGTGTCGTGGATCGAGCAGGGCCCCACGACGACCAGCAACCGGTCGTCCATCGAATGCAGGATGCGGTGGGTGGCCTGGCGCGAAGCGTAGGTCGTGGCCGCCGCCCGATCGCCGATCGGGTACTCGCGAAGCAGGTGAGAGGGCGGCGCGAGCTCCTTGATCTCGCGGATCCGGACATCATCGGTGGTGACGGTCATGACGGGCCTTCGTTGACGGCTTGGTTGATCGGGATCTTCGGATCCGGCGCGGCGGTGCAAAAAAAAAAACCGCCGGGTTCGCCGGCGGTCTTCATCGGATTCGGTTCAGTCCTGCTGTCTACGAACGCGCTCCCGACTCGTCCCGCCGCGGGCGGAAAAAGCCGAAAAAGTAAAAGAAGTAGAACGCGATGCGGTGCAACATGACGAATCCAGTGTATGCCTTAGCCTGCCGCCGCGCAAGTCGGGGGGCTTCGGCCGGTCACTTCAGGGTCATCTCGACGCCCACCGCCGGCTTGTCCTCGGCCTCCCCGGTCGAGGTCGGCGCGGTCACGAAGAGGCGCCCCGGGTCGACCTTCCCCTCCCCGGCCAGCCAGTCCTTGGCGGCCTGCGCCCGCCGGTTGGCCAGCTCGCGCAAGGCGCCGTCGGGAAGCGCCACCGCGTCGGCCAGCTCCTGCTGCATCCTGTCGGCCGGCGGACGGTCCTTCTCGGCCGGGGCCGGCACGCGCCCCATCAGCCAGGCCTGCGTCAGCAGCACGGGCCGCTGGGCCTCGGTGATCGGCTGCTTCTCGTCGGTGCCGTCCATGGCCTTGCGGATGCGCTTGAGCCGCGCCTCGAGCTGCGCCTGCTGCATCGCCTTCCGGTCGACGGCGGTGGCGCGCCCAGCGATGTCGAGCTTCAGGCCCGGCCGCTCGGCCAGCGCCTTGGCCAGCGAGCCCAGCCGCTCGCGCGTCTTGTCGCCGAGCGCCACGTCGGCAGGCGCGAAGTCGAGCGTGGACAGCTCCTCGCCCGCGCCGCCCACCAGCCCGGCGATCAGCGAGAACGGCGCGGTGACCGCCTTGACGATCAGGTTGCCGATGATGCGCAGCACGATGCCGGCCACGCTGAACTGCGGGTCGTCGAGCGAGCCGCTGATCGGCAGCTGCACGTCGATGACGCCGTTGCGGTCCTTGAGCAGCGACACCGCGAACAGCACCGGCAGCTTCAGCGCGTCGGGGCTGTCGACCGGCTCGCCAAAGGTCAGCTGGTCGAGCACGATCTTGTTCTGGGCGGTGAGCTGGCCGCTCTCGACCCGGTACTCGACGCTGGCCGACAGCTTGCCCTTCTGGATGCCGTAGCCGACGTACTTGCCCGAATAGGGCGAGAGCGCCGGCAGGTCGATGTCGTGGGCGTCGGCGCGCACGTCGAGAAAGAGCGGCTCGCCGATCGGGTCGATGCGGCCGGCGATCTTCACCGAACCGGTGTTGTCGATGCGGCCGTCGAGCGACAGCTCGGCCGGCTGCCCGGCGCGCATCTCGCCGACCGACCCCTGCAGGCCGGTCAGGTTGGCCGAATAATTGGGCTTGATGAAGTAGTCGCTGAAGTCGATGTTGCTGTCGGCCACCTGGATGCGCCCGATGCGCAGCGGCGGCGG
>MEEC01000093.1 GCA_001724315.1 Lautropia sp. SCN 70-15
GTCTGCAGTTCGGCCGGCATGTCGCCGATCTCGTCGAGGAACAGCGTGCCGCCGTCGGCCTGTTCGAAGCGGCCGCGCCGGGTCTGCTGCGCGCCGGTGAAGGCGCCGCGCTCGTGGCCGAAGAGCTCGGACTCGAGCAGGTCGCGCGGGATCGCCGCGGTGTTCAGCGCCACGAAGGCGTTCTGCGCGCGCGGGCTGTGCTTGTGCAGCGCGCGCGCCACCAGCTCCTTGCCGGTGCCCGACTCGCCGGTGATCAGCACGGTCACGTTCGACTGCGACAGCCGGCCGATCGCGCGGAACACCTCCTGCATGGCCGGCGCCTGGCCGAGCATGTCCAGGCCCTGGTCGACGATCTCCTCGACCGCGGCTTCGCGCTCGCTTTCCTCCCAGGCGCGCCGGATCAGCTCCACCGCGCTGGGCAGGTCGAAGGGCTTGGGCAGGTAGTCGAAGGCCCCGCTCTGGAAGGCCGAGACCGCGCTGTCCAGGTCGGAGTAGGCGGTCATGATGATGACCGGCGTGGCGGGTCGCTTGGTCTTGAACTGCTGGAGGAGCTCCAGACCGCTGGCGCCCGGCATCCGGATGTCGGACACCAGCACCCGCGGGCTGTCTTGCCCGAGCGCCTCGAGGCATTCGCGCGCGCTTCCGAAGGCGCGCACCGCGAAACCGTCGCGCGTCAGCGCCTTCTCGAGGACCCACCTGATCGACTGGTCGTCGTCGACAATCCAGATCTCGTTCATTCCGTTCCGGCTCAAGGCAGTGGCAGGAGTATCCGGAAGTCGGTGCGTCCTGGCCGGCTGTCGCATTCGATCAGGCCGCCGTGCTGCTGCACGAAAGTCTGCGCGATGGTGAGCCCCAGGCCGCTGCCGCCTTCGCGGCCCGAGACGAGCGGAAAGAAGATCCTGTCCCTGATCTCCTCCGGCACGCCCGGGCCGTTGTCGATCACATGCAAGTCCAATGCCAGTTTCCACCGATGCTTGGCGATCGTGACCTGGCGGGCGATCCGGGTGCGCAGCACGATCTCGCCGCGCCCGTTCATCGACTGCGCGGCGTTGCGGACCAGGTTGAGCACCACCTGGATCAGCTGCTCGCGGTCGCCGCGGAATTCGGGAAGGCTGGTGTCGTAGTCGCGCCGCACCGCGAGCCCGTGCGGGAACTCGGCCAGCACCAGCGAGCGGACCCGCTCGCAGACCTCGTGGATGTTCACGTCGCCCACGATGTGGGGGTGCCGGTGGGGCGCCAGCAGGCGGTCGACCAGCAATTGCAGCCGGTCGGCCTCCTTGATGATCACCTGCGTGTACTCGCGCAAGCCCGGCGAGCCGAGCTCGCTCTCGAGCAGCTGGGCCGCGCCGCGGATGCCGCCCAGCGGGTTCTTGATCTCGTGGGCCAGGTTGCGCACCAGTTCGCGATTGGCCTGCGCCGAGTCGAGCAGGCGCTCCTCGCGGTCCACCCGCCAGCGCTTGTCGTGCTCGCGGAACTCGATCAGCAGCATGCCCGGCCCGGCGTCGAGCACCGTTGCGGTGACCAGCAGCAGCATCGGCTCCCGACCCGGGCGCTCGAGCTCCAGATCGGTGCGCTTCTCCTCGAACTCGCCCGACAGCGCGCCGGCCATCAGGCCCTCGATCGGTGCGCCGTCGAGGAACAGCCTGGCGAAGGGCTGGCCCACGACGATCCGGCGCGAGACCTCGAAGAGCTGCTCGGCCGAGGGGTTCAGGTAGGTGGCGCAGCCTTCGCGATCGAGGACGACGACCGCGGTGGCGAGAAGATCCAGCCCGGCGAGCGGCGAATCCGCGCGCGCGCGCCGGGCGGGCTCCGGGACTGGCGCCGCCCGCCTCACTCCCTGATCGCCGCCAGCTCGCGCTGCAGCGAGCCGATGTTCGCCTCGGAGCGCGCGATGTCTTCCTTCAGGCGCTCCACGCGATCGAGGTACTTCTGGTAGTTCCGCTCGCTGCCCAGCCGCTCGGGCTGGCCGTCGTTGTACTCGCGGCGCAGCGATTCGAGCCGGTTCTCTTCCTTGGTCAGCTCGGACTCGAGGATGCTGCGGCGCTCGCCGTCGCGCGAGCGCTGGGTGCTCGCGTCGACGCGCGGGAAGTCGGCCGGCGTGCCGGCCGATGCGGCCGGCCGGGCCGTGCCCGCCTGCCCGGCGGTGGGCGCCTACGGCTTGCCCGCCCCGGCCGGCAGCCTGGGCGCCGGAATCGTGGTGAGCGGGGCCATGTCGAGCGCGCGGCAGTTCTTCCCCGAGGGCGTGCCCTGGTAGACCGGCACGCCGGTGTCGGACTCGCAGCGGTAGACCTGCGCCAGCGCGAGTGGCGAGGCCAGCGCGGCAGCAAGGCCGACGGCAGCGGCGATGAGGGGCAGGGAGAACGGCTGTGCGTGCTTCATCGTGTCGGGCCGGGCGCGAGCCCGGCGGCCTGTCGGTCTGGGGGCGAATCGAGTGTAGCAAACGCGAACGGGGCGGTTGCCCGCCCCGTCGACGAACGGAGCGACGACTCGCCCCGCCGGCGCGCGGGGCGCGATCGCCCCGCAGCCCCCGTCATGCCTTACAGGCTGTAGTACATGTCGAACTCGACCGGGTGGGTGGTCATCCGGAAGCGGGTGACCTCCTCCATCTTGAGCTCGATGTAGGCGTCGATCATCTCGTTGGAGAACACGCCGCCGCGGGTCAGGAACTCGCGGTCCTTGTCCAGGTACTCGAGCGCCTGGTCGAGCGACGAGCACACGGTCGGGATCTTCGCGTCTTCTTCCGGCGGCAGGTCGTACAGGTTCTTGTCCGCCGCCTCGCCCGGGTGGATCTTGTTCTGCACGCCGTCCAGGCCGGCCATCATCAGCGCGGCGAAGGCCAGGTAGGGGTTGGCGGTGGGATCCGGGAAGCGGACCTCGATCCGGCGGCCCTTCGGGTTGCTGACGTACGGGATCCGGATCGAGGCCGAGCGGTTGCGCGCCGAGTAGGCGAGCTTGACCGGGGCTTCGAAGCCGGGCACCAGGCGCTTGTACGAGTTCGTGCCGGGGTTGGTGATCGCGTTCAGCGCGCGGGCGTGCTTGATGATGCCGCCGATGTAGAACAGCGCGAACTCCGACAGGCCGGCGTACTTGTCGCCGGCGAACAGGTTCTGGCCGTCCTTCCAGATCGACTGGTGCACGTGCATGCCCGAGCCGTTGTCGCCGACGATCGGCTTGGGCATGAAGGTCGCGGTCTTGCCGTAGCTGTGCGCCACGTTGAAGACGATGTACTTGAGCAGTTGCGTCCAGTCGGCGCGCTGCACCAGCGTGGAGAACCGGGTGCCGATCTCGTTCTGGCCGGCGCCGGCCACTTCGTGGTGATGCACCTCGACCGGCACGCCCATCTGCTCGAGGATCAGGCACATCTCCGAGCGCATGTCCTGGAAGGAATCCACCGGCGGCACCGGGAAGTAGCCGCCCTTGACCGCCGGACGGTGCGCGAGGTTGCCGCCCTCGAATTCCTTGCCGGTCGACCAGGAGGCTTCCTCGGAGTTGACCTTCACGAAGCAGCCCGACATGTCGACGTTCCAGGTCACCGAGTCGAAGATGAAGAACTCGGGTTCCGGACCGAAGTAGGCGGTATCGCCGATGCCGCTGGCCTTCAGGTAGGCCTCGGCGCGCTTGGCGATCGAGCGCGGATCGCGGGCGTAGCCCTTGCCGTCGGACGGCTCGATCACGTCGCAGGTCAGGATCAGCGTGGGCTCCTCGCGGAACGGATCGATGTTCGCGGTGGCCGGATCCGGCATCAGCAGCATGTCGGACGCCTCGATCCCCTTCCAGCCGGCGATCGACGAGCCGTCGAAGGCGTGACCGGAGGTGAACTTGTCCTCGTCGACGGTGTGCGCAGGCACGGACACGTGCTGCTCCTTGCCGCGGGTGTCGGTGAAGCGGTAGTCGACGAACTTGACTTCGTTGTCGGCGATCATCTTCAACACGTCTTTGGGCGCTGCGGCCATGCTGGGAATCTCCTGGCTTCGGTTTGACGGTAGCGGCCCGCCGTCGATGGCTTGCCGTTGGGGTTCAGGTCCGGCGGCCTGCGCCGACGGGGACGATCTCAGAGCTAGCAGTTTCCATGCCAGCACCTTGGCGATGCGGAAGCGCGGCGACGCGCCCCGATTGCGCCATTATGGACGCTTCGGCGCCCCGCGGCCATGAACCTGCCCGCAGCCGCGGCGCCGGATCGCGGACGATTCTGGCGCACCCTGCCGGTGCAGGAGCCGGCCGCGCACCCTTTGCGGGCGCTTGAACGCACCATTTATGTGCGCTCCCGCCCGGCACCCCCGGGCATGTTCCGGCGCCGTTTCGCCCAGGTTCAGGCGCCCTCGGGCCAGCGCCAGTCGGCGAAGCGCTCGCGCAGCTTCAGCTTCCAGAACTTGCCGGTGGAGGTGCGCGGGATCTCGTCCACGAACTCGAAGGCATCCGGCAGCTGCCAGCTCGCGAAGCGCCCGGCCAGCAGTTCGCGCAGCGACTCGACCGTCACCGTGGCGCCGGGTTTGCGCACCACGCAGGCCAGCGGCCGCTCACCCCATTTCGGGTGGGCGATCGCGATCACCGCGGCCTCGGCCACCCCCGGGTGCGCCATGATCGCGTTCTCCAGGTCGACCGAGCTGATCCACTCGCCGCCCGACTTGACCAGGTCCTTGGTGCGGTCGGCGATCCGGATGTAGCCGTGCGCGTCGATCGAGGCCACGTCGCCGGTGCGCAGCCAGCCGTCGTCGGTGAACTTGTCCGGGTCCTGCGGCACGTCGTGATAGGCGCCGGTGATGTAGGGACCGCGCACCTGCAGCTCGCCCACGTCGCTGCCGTTCCAGTCGCACACGCCCTGCTCGCCCACGATGCGCGCCTCGACCAGCGCCAGCGGCACGCCAGCCATCGCCTTGCGGGCGAACCATTCGTCGTCGCTCAGCTTGCCCCTCAATTCGGGCTTCTCCAGGAACAGCGAGCCGACCGGCGAGGTCTCGGTCATGCCCCAGCCCTGGGTGACGCGCACCCCGTGCTTCGCGAACTGCCGGATCAGGGCCTCGGGCACCGCCGCCCCGCCCACCATGCTGCGCATCGTGGTCGGCAGCGTCCAGCGGCCGGGGTTCGCCTCGTGGGCCTGGATCAGGCCCAGCCAGATCGTGGGCACGCCCAGCGACAGCGTGGGCGGCTCGGCCTGGATCAGGTCGAGCAGGTCTTCCGGGTGCAGGTGGGGCCCCGGGAACACCAGCTTGGCCCCGACCATCACCGCCGCGTAGGGAATGCCCCAGGAGTTGGCGTGGAACATCGGCGTGACCGGCAGCACCGTGTCGTTGGCCGCGATGTTCACCGCGTCGGGCAGCGCGCAGGACAGCGAGTGCAGGACGGTGGAGCGATGCGAGTAGACGACGCCCTTGGGCTTGCCGGTGGTGCCCGAGGTGTAGCACATGGCCACCGGATCGTCCTCGTGGTGATCGGCGTAGTGGAAGTCGGCCGGCGCATGCGCCAGCAGCCGCTCGTAGTCGTCGATGGCCGGCTCGCCGTCGTGCGGGTCGCCGTCGCGCTCGGCCACCGGCGCGCCCGAGAACGGGAACACGATCACCCGCTCGAAGCGGTGATGCGGCGCGAACCGCTGGTAGAGCGGCAGCAGCACGTCGTCGACGATCAGGAAGCGGTCGTGCGCGTGATGCGCGATCCAGCCGAGCTCGTCCGGCGCGAGCCTCAGGTTCAGCGTGTGCATGACGCCGCCGGCCGCCGGGATGCCGAAATAGGCCTCGAGGTGGGCGTGATGGTTCCAGCACAGCGTGGCGACCCGGTCGCCCTTGCGCAGCCCCAGCTTCTTCAGCGCCGAGGCCAGCGCGCGCGCCCGGCGGTGGAAGTCCGCGTAGCGGTGGCGGCGCAGCGACTTGTCGGGCAGCCGCGACACGATCTCCTGCTCGGGAAACAGCCGGCCGGCGTGCTCCAGCAGCCGGTTCAGCGACAGCGGCACCGGCATCATCGTGCTCTTGACCGAATGCATGAAACGCTCCTCCATCGGGGCGCGTCGACGCGCCCTTCTCTGTTTTCGATCCGCTCAGTCTCGCAGAAATCCCTCGATCAGGTCGTTGAGGAAACGCATGCCCAGCGGCGTCGCGCGGATCACCGTCGGGTCCGGATCGAGCAGGCCGCGATCGGTCGCCCGCTGCGGCTCGCGCGCGATCGCCGCCAGCGACAGGCCGGTGCGCTCGACGAACAAGGCGGCGGGCACCCCGTCGAGCAGCCGCAGCGCGTTCAGCATGAACTCGAAGGGCAGCTCGGCGGCCGCGAGCGTGCGCGACACCTCGATCGCGCCGGTGGGTCCGGGGGCTGACGCCGAGCCCGCGCGCGCGCCGAGCACTGCGCCCCCGCGCTCTCCGAGCGCGGCGTCCATATAGGCGCGCGGATGCCGCAGCCGCGCCTCGCGCACGATCCGGTCGTGGAAGGACAGCTTGCCGTGCGCCCCCGCGCCGATGCCCAGGTAGTCGCCGAACTGCCAGTAGTTCAGGTTGTGCCGGCAGCGATGGCCGTCGCGCGCGTAGGCCGACACCTCGTAGTGACGCAGCCCGGCGGCGCCGGTCTCGTCCTCGACCAGCGCCTGCATGTCGGCGGCCAGGTCGTCGTCGGGCAGCGGCGGCGGGCGCTTGGCAAACAGGGTGTTCGGCTCGAGCGTCAGGTGATAGACGGACAGGTGCGGCGGCGCGAAGGCCAGCGCCTCGCGCAGGTCGGCGCGCAGCGCGGCGAGCGACTGGCCGGGCAGCGCGTACATCAGGTCGATGTTGAAGGTCTCGAAGGCGTCGATCGCGGTCTCGATCGCGCGCCGCGCCTGGTCTGCATCGTGGATGCGCCCGAGCGCCGCCAGCGCGTCGTTCGAGAAGCTCTGCACGCCGATCGACAGACGCGTCACGCCGGCCTGCGCGTAGCCGCGAAAGCGCGCCGCCTCGAAGGTGCCCGGATTGGCCTCCATCGTGACCTCGGCGCCCGGCGCGAGGCGCAGGCGCGCGCGCACCGCGGCGAGCAGCCGCTCGATCGCCTCGGGCGAGAACAGGCTGGGCGTGCCGCCGCCGATGAACACCGTCTGCACGCTGCGCCCCCACACCGAGGGCAGCGCCGATTCCAGGTCGGCGATCAGCGCGTCCACGTAGCGGTCTTCCGGCGGCGAATCGCCGTCGCGGAACTCGTGCGAATTGAAGTCGCAATACGGGCACTTGCGGATGCACCACGGCAGGTGCACGTAGAGCGATAGCGGCGGCGGCTCGGTCACGCCGGGGGCGGCACCCTGACCGGCCGCGCCCGCCGCCGGCGCCGGAGCGCTGCGTCCACCTTCCAGAGGCTTGATCGGAATCATCGCGCCGGGGCGGCCAGGCCGGCCTCGCGCAAGCGCTCCACCAGCGCGCGCATCGCGCGGCCGCGATGGCTCGACCGGTTCTTCGCTTCGGCATCCAGCTCGGCCGCGGTGAGCCCCAGCGAAGGAATCAGGAAATGCGGGTCGTAACCGAAGCCGCCCGCGCCGCGCGGCGCGTCGAGCACCTCGCCGTACCAGCTGCCGTCGGCCACGATGGGCTGCGGATCGTCGGGCGAGCGCATCAGCACCAGCACGCAGTAATAGTGGGCGCGCCGGTCGGTCTGGCCCTGCAGGTCGGCGACCAGCTGCGCGTTGTTGAGCGCGTCGGTGTCGGCCGGCCCGGCACCGCCCGGGGCAGCATCCGCCTGCCGCCCGGCCGCCGCTTCCTCGCGCCGCACCGCCGCCCACCGCGCCGACCACACGCCGGGCCGGCCACCCAGCGCCTCCACGCAGATGCCCGAGTCGTCGGCCAGCGCCGGCAGCCCGGTGGCGCGGCTCGCGTGCCGGGCCTTGGCCAGCGCGTTCTCGAGAAAGGTGCCGAAGGGCTCCTCGGCCGCCGGCACGCCCAGGGCGGTCTGCGGCAGGAGCTCGAGTCCCAGGGGCGCCAGCAGCGCCGCGAACTCGCGCAGCTTGCCGGCGTTGCCCGAGGCCAGCACGATGCGCCGCAGGCCCGGAAGCGCTGCAGCGCTCACGACGCCAACGCCGCCTTCTGCGCGGCCACCAGCCGTTCGATCCCGTCGCTCGCCAGCCCGACCAGCCGGTCGAGCTGCGCGCGGCTGAAGGGCTCGCCCTCGGCCGTGCCCTGGATCTCCACGAAGCCGCCGGCCCCGGTCATCACCACGTTGAGGTCGGTCTCGCAGTTGGAGTCCTCGTCGTAGTCCAGATCCAGCACCGGCACGCCCTGGTAGATGCCGACCGACACCGCGGCCACGTGCTCGCCGATCGGCGATGCGGCCAGCACGCCGGCCTTGACCAGCGAGGCGACGGCGTCGTGCGCGGCCAGCCAGGCGCCGGTGATCGACGCGCAGCGTGTGCCGCCGTCGGCCTGCAGCACGTCGCAATCGAGCGTGATCGTGCGCTCGCCGAGCTTCGCCATGTCGAAGACCGCGCGCAGGCTGCGCCCGATCAGCCGCTGGATCTCCTGCGTGCGGCCGCTCTGCTTGCCGCGCGCCGCCTCTCGGTCGCCGCGCGTGTGCGTGGCGCGCGGCAGCATCCCGTACTCCGCGGTGACCCAGCCGCGGCCGGCGCCACGCAGGAAGCCCGGCACCTTGTCCTCGACGCTGGCGGTGCACAGCACCTTCGTGTGGCCGAACTCGACCAGCACCGAACCCTCGGCATAGCGGGTGTAGCCCCGGGTGAAGCGGACCTCGCGCAGCACGTCGTTGGCGCGGCCGCTCGGGCGGATCGTCATCGGTTTCCTCCGGTTCGTGCGATCGCGTCGCGGATCTCGCGGATCGTGCGCTCGATCTCGTCTTCGCTGATCGCGTCGGGTGCGGCCGCGCCGTCGGGCGGCCCCACCGAAATCGTGGTCGTGATCGCGCCATCGGGCACCAGCGCCGAGGACAGGCCGCGGCCGGTGTCCTCCTCGCCTTCCCAGGTCATGGCCAGCGCGGTGGCGTTGTCGGCCAGCGCGCCGCCCGCCTCGACCGCGCGCCGCACGAGCATCGGCACGCCCACCAGGGCGGAGTCGGCGCCCAGCGTGGCCACCAGGCCGGCGTCGGTAAGCGGTCCCCAGACACCGTCGCTGCACAGCAGCAGCGTGTCGCCGGGCGCCAGCGCCTGCGGGCCGCCCATCTCGATCGTGGGTTCGAAGGGCGAGCCCAGGCAGTTCAGCACCTTGTTGCGCTCCGGATGCCCGTCGGCCTCTTCCGGCGCGAGCAGCCCCAGGTCGACCAGGTTCTGCACCTTGGAGTGGTCGCGGGTGCGGGTGAGCACCGCGCCCTCGCGCAGCCAGTAGAAGCGCGAGTCGCCGGCGTGNCCCACCAGGCCTGGCCCTGCTGCACCACGCAGGCCACGATCGTGGTGCGCGGGGCGTCGGGCAGCCGGTTGGCGCGCTGGAAGTTCAGGATCTCGCGATGCCCGCGCCGCAGCGCCACGTCGAGAAAGACCGCCGGGTCGGCCAGCAGCGGCCGGGCCTGCGCCTGGAACATGGCCGCGGCGGCCTGCAGCGCCATCTGGGCGGCGATCTCGCCGTGCAGGTGTCCGCCCATCCCGTCGGCCACCAGCATCAGCAGGCTCTCGCGGGTGAAGCAGTAGCCCATCCGGTCCTGGTTGACCTGGCGCTCGCCGATCAGGCTGTCCTGGTAGATCGAGAAACGCATGAGTATTCCGGATCGCGACTGCGCTTGCTCAGCCGACCTGCGCCTCGTCGGCGCGCGAGTCGAGCCAGCGGCCGATCGTGGTCGGGCGCAGCGGGTTCGGTTCGCCTGCCGCCGCCGCGATGCCGCGCAGCGCGCGCTGCAGCGCGAACACGCTCTGCGGCCGCTCGAGCGGGTTGAGCTTCAGGCACCAGCCGACCAGGTCGAGCAGCGGGCGCGAGTAGACCTCGGCCAGCGAGTCCAGCGTGGCCGGCAGGCGGTCGTCGAGCTCGCGCTGGTCGGCCTGCTGCGGCGGCTGGCCCAGCATGCAGCCCAGCATGCTGGCGCCCAGCCCGTAGACGTCGGTCCAGGGGCCGAGCTGCTGGGTGCGCCGGTAGAGCTCGGGCGCGGCGAAGCCCGGCGTGTACATCGGGAACAGCCGCTGCGGCTCGGCGTCGAGCGCCCGGCGCGCCGCGCCGAAGTCCAGCAGCAGCGGCGTGCCGTCGAAGCGCAGGTAGATGTTGGCCGGCTTCAGGTCCAGGTGCAGCAGCCGGTTGGCGTGCACCTCGCGCAGCCCGTTCATCGCCAGGTTGAACACCCGCACGATGTGCCGCTCGGCCATCACCTCGCGGCCGTGCCGGCGCCGGTTGCGCAGCACCACTTCCTGCAGGCTGCGGCCCCGCTCCCAGGCCATCACCATGTAGACGGTGTCGAAGGCCCTGAAGAAGTTGACCACCCGCACCACGTTCGGGTGGAAGATCCGCGCTAGCGCCCGGCCCTCCTCGAAGAAGCAGCGCAGCCCGTTGCGGAAGGTGTTCAGATTCTGCTCGGGAATCGAGGGCGCGAGCTGGCCCGCAGCCCGCTTGACCAGCGTGCTGGGCAGATACTCCTTGATCGCGAACTTCTCGCCGGTGTCGTCCTCGGCCAGGTACACGATCGAGAAGCCGCCGCTGGCGATCTTCCTTACAATACGGTACCCGCCGACTTCGATCCCGTCGGGAAGCGGAGCGTTGTTCTGGTTGCCCATGGGATCGATTCTACGGTCTCACCGAATCCCCGATCCGAACTTGACCAAGCGAACCGCCGAACGGCGTCCCCTGCAGAGCATGACCGGCTACGCGCTGGCCACCCGCGACACGCCGGCCGGCCAGGTGGCGGTGGAATTGCGCAGCGTCAACTCGCGCTTTCTCGACCTGTCGCTGCGCATGCCCGACGAGCTGCGCATCGCCGAGCCGCCGCTGCGCGAGCTGATCGGCGGCGCGGTCCAGCGCGGCAAGCTCGAGTGCCGGGTCGCCCTGCGCGCCGCCACCGGCGCCGACACCCCGGCCGCCGTCGACCGTGCCGCCCTGGAACGGCTGGCCGCGCTCGACGCCACGGTGCGCGCCGCGCTGCCCGGCGCCGCGCCGCTCACCGTGGGCGAGGTCCTGCGCTGGCCCGGCGTGATCGCCGAACAAGCCAGCGCCGAATCGCTGGTGCCGGCCATCCTCGAGGCCGCGAACGAGGCGCTGGACGACTTCGTGGCCACCCGCGCCCGCGAAGGCCAGCGCCTGGCCGAGCTGATCCTGGAACGCGCCGCGCGCATCGACGAGATCGCCTTGCAGGTCGCCGACCGCGCGCCCGAGCTGCTGGCCGCCCACGAAGACCGGCTGGTGGAGCGCCTGCGCGGCGCGCTCGAGCGGCTCACCGCCGGCAGCGACCAGGCCTCGCCCACCGCGATCCCGCACGACGAGACCATGGCCCGGGTGCGCCAGGAGGTCACCCTGCACGGCATGCGCATCGACGTCGACGAAGAGATCGGCCGGCTGCGCGCGCACGTGGCCGAGCTGCGCCGCATCCTCGCCGGCCCCGGGCCGGTGGGCAAGCGGATGGACTTCCTGCTGCAGGAGTTCAACCGCGAGGCCAACACCATCGGCTCGAAGGCCGCGGCGCTGGAAATGACCAACGCGTCCATCGACCTGAAGCTGCTGGTCGAGCAGATCCGCGAGCAGACGCAGAACATCGAGTAGGGAGCGATCGGATCGCGAGTCGGCGCGCGCGCCAGGCGAGCAAGGCTCAGGTCGTCTCGTCCGGATCGATTTGCAGGGCATCCTGACGCTGCCCCACGAGCCGGACGACGTCGACGTGCGTCTCACGCTCGATGTACCAGAAGGCCAGTGGAAAGCCATCGATCAGCCAGGTGCGCAGGCCGTCGATGCCGAGCTCGCGCCCCAGGGCCGGCGACCCGATCGCCGGGGTCTCGGCGATCGTGTGGAGCGCCTTCTCCAGCGTGCGGACCAGTTTTTCGGCGACCCGAATCCCGGCTTCGTCACGGTAGTACCGGACTTCGTCCCGTCGATCCTGGCGGGCGCGAGGACGCAAGCGGACCGGCTTCACCCGATGTCGCCGCGGGCAATCGCCGTCAGTTCGTCTCGGTCGGCCTGCGTGTCGGCCGTGGCGGGGCCGCTGGCCAGGCCCTCCTCGAGCAGCGCGCGAAGCCGCCGCACGCGCTGCTCGCGCTGATCCTTGCGGATCAGGTCGCGCACGTACTCGCTGGTGCTGCCGTACTCGCCCGACGCCACCCGTTGCGCCACGTAGAGGCGCAGCGGTTCCGTCAGGGCGATGTTCATCGTGGGCGTGCTGCTCATGGGGCCATGTTCGGCCGCTTGGCAACCGTTGTCAATCGCGCTGGTCCGCGCGTGGCCCGGCCGATTCGGTCAGCGGGCCACGACTCGGGCGGCCCGTACGAACCAGGGCCGACTGCTAGACTTGCCCGGCCCAGGCGGCTTGCCCCGCCAAGGCGAGATCCGCCATCCTGCCGACGAACATCGAATGAAGCCACCCTCCGCGAGGACAACCGAGCCCGGCAAGCCGCACCCGGTGCGCGCCGGCAGCCTGTTCGTGGTCGCCGCGCCCTCCGGCGCCGGCAAGACCTCGCTGGTGCGCGCGCTGCTCGACCGCGAGCCGCGCATGCAGCTGTCGGTGTCCTTCACCACCCGCGCGCCGCGCCCCGGCGAGATCGAGGGCCGCGACTACTTCTTCGTGGACCGCGCCGGCTTCGAGCAGCGCCGCGAGGACGGCGAGTTCCTCGAATGGGCCGAGGTGCACGGCAACCTGTACGCCACCTCGCGGCGCTGGATCGAGGAGCGGATGGCCGCCGGCGTGGACATCGTGCTGGAGATCGACTGGCAGGGCGCGGTGCAGGTGCAGCGGCTGTATCCGGACGCGGTGGGCATCTTCATCGCGCCGCCGTCCATGCAGGCGCTGCACGAGCGGCTGGTCGCGCGCGGCCAGGACAGCGTCGAGGTGATCGCCCAGCGGGTGAGCGCCGCCGAGGCCGAACTCGAGCAGGCGCACCGCTTCCAATATGTTATTATCAATCAAGACTTTACGCGCGCACTCGGCGAGCTGCTCACGATCGTCAAAGCGGCGCGGTTGCGGTTCGCCCAGCAGAAGGCCCGGCATGCCGAGACCTTCGATGCGCTGGGCATCCGCGGCTGAGCCCGAACGGCGCCCGCGCGGCGGGCAAGCGCGCGCGAACGGCGTCCTCCGAATCCGACCTACAGGTAGAAGATCATGGCCCGCATCACCGTCGAAGATTGCCTGAAGAGAATCCCGAACCGCTTCGAGCTCACGCTGGCCGCCACCTACCGCGCGCGCATGCTGGCCCAGGGCCACACGCCCAAGATCGACAGCAAGGAAAAGGACAAGCCCACGGTGACCGCGCTGCGCGAGATCGCCGCCGGCGTGGTGGGCGTCGAGATGCTGCGACGCGTGCCGACCTGATCGGACCGGGCACGCACACGGCTCCCGCCATCGACGACCGGCTCCGCCCCGGCAGCCCACGGCCATCACCGCATGGGACACCGCGGTCATGGCCATGAACCCGATCGTCGCCAAGCCCGAGCGCGGCACCACGCATGACGCCGCGGTGGCCAACGCCGCCGGCAACGGCTTCGTGGCCGCGCCCGACGAGCGGCAGGTGGTGTCGCTCGCCAGCCTGACCCGCAAGGCCGCGGCCTACCTCACCGAAGACGAGATCCGCCGCATCCGCGAGGCCTACCGCCTCAGCGACGAGGCCCACCTGGGCCAGTTCCGCACCAGCGGCGAGCCCTACATCTCGCACCCCATCGCGGTGGCCGAGATCCTCGCCGGCTGGAAGCTCGACGCCGACTCGCTGATGGCCGCGCTGCTGCACGACGTCATCGAGGACACCGCGATCTCCAAGCAGGTGCTGGCCGAGCGCTTCGGCACCCAGGTCGCCGAGATCGTCGACGGCCTGTCCAAGCTCGAGCGCGTCGAGTTCGCCTCGAAGGAGCAGCAGCAGGCCGAGAGCTTCCGCAAGATGCTGCTGGCCATGGCGCGCGACGTGCGCGTCATCCTGATCAAGCTCGCCGACCGGCTGCACAACATGCAGACGCTGGGCGCGGTCCCGCCGGACAAGCAGAAGCGGATCGCCCGCGAAACCTTCGAGATCTACGCCCCCATCGCCAACCGGCTCGGCCTGCACGAGCTGTTCCGCGAGCTGGTCGACCTTTCGTTCAAGTACCTGCACCCCTTCCGCCACCGCACGCTGCAGAAGGCGGTGCAGGCGGCGCGCGGCAACCGCCGCGAGGTGCTGTCCAAGATCCTCGAGGCGGTGCAGAAGGCGCTGCCCGAGGCCGGCGTGAGCGCCGAGGTCTACGGCCGCGAAAAGACGCTCTACGCCATCTACCGCAAGATGCGCGACAAGCACCTGTCCTTTTCCGAGGTGCTCGACGTCTACGGCTTTCGCGTCATCGTCGAAACGCCCGCGCAGTGCTACCTGGCGCTGGGCGCGCTGCACGCGCTGTACAAGCCGGTGCCGGGGCGCTTCAAGGACTACATCGCGATCCCCAAGATCAACGGCTACCAGTCGCTGCACACCACGCTGGTGGGCCCCTTCGGCACACCGGTCGAGTTCCAGATCCGCACCCGCGAAATGCAGCGGGTGGCGCAGGCCGGCGTGGCCGCGCACTGGCTCTACAAGGCCGAGAAGGAGAGCTTCTCCGACCTGCAGAAGCGCACCCACGAGTGGCTGCAGTCGCTGCTCGACATCCAGAGCCAGACCGGCGACTCGCTCGAATTCATCGAGCACGTGAAGGTCGACCTGTTCCCCGACGCGGTCTACGTGTTCACGCCGCGCGGCCAGATCCGCGCCATGCCCCGCGGCGCCACGATCATCGACTTCGCCTAC
>MEEC01000094.1 GCA_001724315.1 Lautropia sp. SCN 70-15
AAGCGACCGTGCAGCAAGGGCAGGCATCGGCTAATGTTAGCAATCGGCAGGGCGCCACCCACGGAGGCAACAATGATCTACGAGTTCAAGTCGCGAGTAACCGGAACGGTCGTCATGAACAAGGGGCCGGCGGAGTGGATCCTGGGGGTGATCGGCAAGCAGCCGGGCCCGCAGGGGATCATCACCGTGGAGCAGATGCCCGCGGCGATCGAGGCGCTGCGCAAGGCCATCGAAGAGGACAAGCGCGCGGTGCGCGAGGCGCGACGCGAAAGCGCGCACCGCGAGGAAGAAGAGGAAGGCGAGGACAAGGAATCGCCCGCCGCGACGGTGACCCACGCGCAGCGCGCCTGGCCCTTCGTGGAAATGCTGCTCGAGGCGCAGAAGGGCGGGCGGGAGATCACCTGGGGGGTCTGACGACACCGGACGCCACTCGGCGGTCTCGACCACGCGGGGGTTCACAGGCTCCTGAAGAAGGCCACCGCGGTCGGCACCGCAAGCGCCGCGAGCAGTCCGTGCAGGCCCATTGCCAGGCCTGCGAAGGCGCCGGCCTCCTCGCTCTCCTGGAAAGCCCGCGCCGTGCCGATGCCGTGCGCGGCGGTGCCCAGCGCGAAGCCGCGGGCCAGCGCGCTGCGCACGCCGAAGACTCCGAAAACGTAGCGGCCCAGTGCCGCGCCGACGATCCCGGTCGTCACGCAATAGACCGCGGTGAGCGCGGGATTGCCGCCGATCTGCTCGGCGATGCCCATCGCGATCGGCGCGGTCACCGACTTCGGCAACAGCGACAGCATCGTCTCCTGGCTCGCGCCGAGCAGCCAGGCGACGCCGACCGCGCTCAGCGCACTCGCCAGCCCGCCGCAGGCCAGCGCCAGCAGCAGCTTCCAGCGATGGCGGCGCAAGGCGGGCAGCTGCGCGAACAGCGGCACCGCGAGCGCCACCGTGGCGGGCCCGAGCAGGAAGTGCACGAACTGCGCGCCCTCGAAATACTGCGCGTACTGCACGCCGCTCACCGAGAACACGCCCACCAGCAGCAGCACCGCGATCGCGACCGGATTGGCCAGCGGATGCAGGTTCGCCCGCCTGGCCACCCAGAGGCCGGCGCAGTAGGCGAGCATCGTGGCGGTGAGCCCGAACAGCGGCGACGCCGACAGGTAGACCCAGAGCTGGAACAACTCGGGCTTCATGCCGGCGGCTCGCCCTTGTGTGCGTCGCGATCGACCAGCCTGCCGAGCACCCAGGCGGTGACGCCGAGCCCGACCAGGGTGCTGGCCAGCACCGCCACCAGGATCACGAGCCATTCGCGCGCGAGCTGGGGCAGGTAGAGCATGACCCCCACGCCGGCGGGCACGAAGAGGAGCGACATGTGCCCGTGCAGGGCGGCGGCGCCCTGCCTGAGCCCCTCGGGCACCGACCCGCGCAGGCGAAGGTAGACGAACAGCAGCACGAGGCCCAGCACCGGACCCGGCACCGGAAGATGCACCGCGCGCACGGCGAGCTCGCCGGCGAGCTGGAAGGCGAGCAGGGCGGCGAAGGCTTCGATCACAGCCGCAGTCGCGCGCTGCCGATTCCCTCGAACACCGCCGTCACTTCGTCGCCGGCCTTCGCCGGCAGCATCCCGGCCCAGGCGCCCGTCGTGACCACGGTGCCGCCGGGCACCGCAGCGCCGCTGCGCGTGGCGTGCTTCAGCCACACCGGCAGCAGCCAGGTCGGCGAGCCCAGCGGATGCGTGCCGGTGCGCGCCACGGGCGCGGCGCTGCCGATCGTGACCTCGCAGCGCTGTGCCGACCAGTCGCGCCGTTCGAACGGCACCCACGCGCCCAGCGCGAGCGCGCCGTGCGATTGCAGGTCGGCAAGCTTCATCGGCGCGGTGGCCCGGGCGGGATCGGCCCAGCGGCTGTCGACCACCTCGATCGACACGCACATCGCATCGACCAGCTCGTCGGCGATCCGGTCGGCCAGCTCGGCGCGGCCGGCCTCGTCGGCGCGATCGGCCGCGGCAGCCAGGGCCGCGGCCGTTTCCGCCGAGACCGCCCGCGCCAGCCGCAGGGCCACTTCGATCTCGATCAGCGGCGCGAAGAAGCGAATGTCGCCGTAGTCGGCGGGGCTCATCCTCACCCCGGCCGGCGGCAGCGGCGCGTGCGTGAGCACCTGGCTTCGCGACGGCCCGCCCGATTTCCAGGCGCGCGGCGCGCCGCCGGCGAACCAGCCCTGCGCGTCGGCCACCGCGGCCTGCACCGCGTAGGCTGCTTCCATGTCGGGAACGGCCGCCTGCCAGTCGGCGGGGTCCAGCGCCTTGCAGTCGCGGCGGGCGCCCATCAGGGCTTCGGCGATCGCGCCGATGTCGGGAGTCGTCATTCCAGGATCCTCGCGTGTCTGACCATCAGGAGTGCGCGCGCTCGTAGGCCTCGCGCAGCTCCCGCTTCAGCACCTTGCCGATCGAGCTGCGCGGCAACATGTCCACGAAGCGCAGGTCGGCGATCCGCTGCATCCGCCCGAGCCGCTCGTTGACCCAGGCGCGCAGCGCGTCGGCGGCAAGGGCCTGGCCGCCGGAGCGCGACACCACGAAGGCCACCGGCGTCTCGCCCCACTCGCGCGAGGACACGCCGAACACCGCGCAGTCGGCCACGTCGGGGTGCTGGCGCAGCTCGGCTTCGAGGTCCACCGGGTAGATGTTGAAGCCGCCGGAAATGATCATGTCCTTCCTGCGGCCCATCAACACCAGGAAACCGTCCTCGTCGAAGCGGCCGATGTCGCCGGTGCGGATGAAGCGGCGGCCGTCGGGCGCGATCCACTCGGCTTCGGCGGTGAGCCCGGGCTGGTTGCGATAGCCGGTCATGATCCCCGGCGAGTGGCCGACGATCTCGCCGGTCTCGCCGGGCGGCACCTCGCGGCCCTGCTCGTCGATCAGCAGGATCGTGTGGCCGTTGGCCGGCCGGCCCACCGTGTGCAGCTTGTCGGGGAACTCGTGGGCATGCAGCATGCAGGCGCCGCCGCCTTCGGTCATGCCGTAGGTGTCGACCAGCTTGCCCGGCCAGCGGCGCAGCACCTCGGCCTTGAGTTCCGGCGGGAAGGGCGCGCTGGTCGAGAACCGGTTGACCAGCGAGGACAGGTCGTAGCGGTCGAAGTCCGGGTGGTCCATGATCCGCTGGTACTGCACCGGCACCAGGATCGCGTGGGTCACGCGGTGCGCCTGCACCAGCTCGAAGAAGCGGACCACGTCGAACTTCTTCATCAGCACCAGGGCGCCGCCCATGGTCAGCGCCGGGAAGGTGTGGACCAGCGTGGTGTTCGAGTACAGCGGCGTGCTCAGGATGCCGACCGAATCCTTCGTGTAGCCGTAGAACGGCCCGCGCTTCGAGTGCATCCAGCGCATCGAGTGCGGCTGCACGATGCCCTTGGGCGTGCCGGTGGTGCCCGACGAATAGATGATGTTGAAGGCGTCGTCGGGGCCGATGTCCACCGGCGCCGGCCGGCTGCCCGCCGGCGCGAGCCAGGCCTCGAAGGGCTGCCCGCAGCCCGAGCCATCGAGGGCGATCCGCGCGGCCCGGGTGCCGCCGGCCACCAGGGCCTCGGTGCTCGCGTCGAGGAAGAGCAGGCGCGCCTCGGCATCCTTCAGCATGGCCGTCAGCGTCTCGGGCTTGAGCGAGGGCGACATCGGCGCCACCGCCAGCCCGGCGCGCACCGCGCCCAGGTAGGCGACGAGGTACTCGATCGAGGTGGCCGCGCAGATCGCCACGACGTCACCCTTGCCGCAGCCGTCGCGCTGCAGCGCCGCGGCGGCGCGGTCGACCAGCGCGTCGAGCTCGCCGTAGCGCAGCCTGCGGTCGTCGAGGATCAGCGCGACGCGCTCGGGCGCGTCCTCCGCGTGCAGCCTCAGCGCGTCGGTCATGACGGCGAAGGGCTGCTCGATGAAGGCTTCGATGGGGGGCATCTGTCTGGGGAAGAGAAGGGAGAAGGGAGAAGGGAGAAGGGGGAAGGGGGAAGGGGGAAGGGTAGGATCGGTTCGTGATGATAGCGGGTGCGCGGGGGCGGCCCGCCTGACCGGACGGGGGCCGCGCACCCCACGCGGCCGCCCGTCTCGCGCAGCGCCGGCCTCTACGGAGATCTCGGGCTTCTGCGGAAAGCCCGGGCTTCCGCGGACAGCTCGGCCGCCTAGATGCCGAGCAGTCGCTTCGCCTGCTGCAGCGCCGCCATCGATTCGGCGTGCTTGCCTTCCTTGTGCAGGCGCTCGCCTTCGGCGCGCAGCTTCTTCACCTCCTCCATCTGCGCGGCCGCGAGGGCCGGCCCCTTGCCGAGGGCGGCATCGATGTCCTTCATCTCGTTGGGGCAGTTGCTGGCAGCCGCCAGGCCGGAAAAGGCGAACAAGAGGACCGCGATCGTCTTCTTCATGGCTTCCTCCATCGGCCCGTCAGGGGCCGCACCGCCGATTGGACGACCGGCGCCGGGACGACGCGCGAGTAACCATGGAAGGGGCGCGGATGCTGCGCGCCGCTTGCGCGTCCCGCTACAGCGCGCCCACCGCCTCGAGCGCCGCGCGCACTTCGGCCTGACCCTGGGGCGACAGCGGCGCCTGCGGCGGCAGCGGCTCGCCCACCGGATAGCCCTGCATGACCAGGCCGCCCTTGATGCAGGCGGCCAGGTTGTGCCGGGCGAAGGCCTCGTTCAGCCTCCAGAGCCGCGCCTGCAGCGCCATCGCCTCGGGCCAGCGGCCGGCCCGGCACAGCTCGTAGAGCGCCACGCTCTGGCGCGGGACCAGGCAGGCGGGGCCGGCCATCCAGCCTACGCCGCCGATCAGCATCACGCAGGCCGGGATGTGCGCCGAGGCCGCGCAGACCTGCATCCGGCCCTCGACCCGGTTGATGATCGACAGCAGCCGCCCGGTGTTGTTCGAGGCGTCCTTGATCGCGCGGACGTTGTCGATCCGGCTGAGCCGGTCGATGACCGGCAGCGACAGGTCGGAGCGCTGGAAGTTCGGGTTCGTGTACAGCACCACCGGCAGCGGCGTGGCCTGCGCGATCGCGCTGAAGTAGTCGTACACGCCGTCGTCCGGCACCGGGAAGTAGGCCTCGAGAATCGCCAGGATGCCGTCGGCGCCCAGCGCCTGCATCTCGCGCGCCTGCCTGGCCGCCTCGATGGTGGTGGTGGCCGCCACGCCCGCGACCACCGGCACCCGGCCGCGCGCGGCCTCGACCACCACCTCGACCACCCGGCGGCGCTGCGGCCAGGACAGGTAGGCGAACTCGCCGGTGGAGCCCAGCGGCGCCAGGCCGTGCACGCCGGCGGCGACCAGGTCGTCGACCAGGCGCGCGAGCACCGGCGCGTCGATGTCGCCGTCGGCCGCGACCGGGGAGACCAGGTAGGGATAGACACCGTGGAAATCCATGCTCTCGACTCCGGGGTTCGGGGGGGCGACGTGCCGGCAAACCGATAAGCTGAACGGCCTCCGGGCCTGGCACACCCGCGCAGGCGCTACGGTGACATAGACTTCGCGGGCAAGGCCAGCGCAAGGGGGAGCGAATGAAACTGAAGAACAGGGTCGCCATCGTCACGGGCGCCGCCAGCGGCTTCGGCGCCGAAATCGCGCGCCAGTACGTTGCCGAGGGCGCGAAGGTCGCGGTCGCCGACATCGACGCCGCCGGCGCGAAGGCCGTCGCGGCGCAGCTGGGCGAGGCCGCGATCGCGGTCGCCTGCGACGTCTCGAAGCGCGCCGACGTCGACGCGGCGGTCGCCGCCACGCTCGCGCGCTTCGGCCGCATCGACATTGCGGTGAACAATGCCGGCTTCACCCACCGCAACCAGCCGCTGCTCGACGTCGACGAGGCGACCTTCGACCGGGTGTTCGATGTCAACGTGAAGTCGATCTTCCACATGGTCCACGCGGTGGTGCCGCTGATGCGCGGGCAGAAGGGCGGCGTGATCCTGAACGTGGGCTCCACCGCCGGCATGCGGCCACGGCCGGGGCTCACCTGGTACAACGCATCGAAGGGCGCGGTGAACCTGATGTCGAAGTCGCTCGCCGTGGAACTCGCGCCCGACAACATCCGCGTCAACGCAATCTGCCCGGTCATGGGCGCGACCGGCATGCTGGAGGCCTTCATGGGCATGCCCGACACGCCCGAGAACCGAAGCAGGTTCATCGCCACGATCCCGATGGGCCGGCTCTCCGAGCCTCGCGACATCGCACGCGCGGCGGTGTTCCTGGCCAGCGACGATGCCGGATTCGTGACCGGGGTCGAGTTTCCGGTCGACGGCGGCCGCACGGTCTGAGGACAGCGCCATGGACCTCGACACCTACCGCCAGTGGATCGGCCGCACCGAGCAGCGGACCGACCTCGTCACGCCGGCCCCGCTGGCCTCGCTGTCGGCCACGCTCGACCGCGAGGACCCGGACCCCGCGCCGGGCACCGAGCTGCCGCCGCTGTGGCACTGGATGTTCTTCACGCCGCGCGCCCTGGCCCGCAACATCGGGCCCGACGGACACGAGCGGCGAGGCGGCTTCCTGCCGCCGGTCGAACTGCCGCGGCGGATGTTCGCCGGCGGCCGGCTCGAGTTCCGGCACCCGCCGAAGGTGGGCGACGAGATTCGCCGCCACTCGCGCATCCTCGACGTGAGCGGCAAGCAGGGCCGCAGCGGCACGCTGGTCTTCGTGACCGTGCGCCACGAGATCGCCAACGCGAACGGCGTGGCCATCGTCGAAGAGCACGACATCGTCTACCGCGATCATCCGGCGCCGGGCGCGCCGCAGCCCGCTCCCGAGGTCGCGCCCGCCAATGCCGAGTTCTCGCGCGAGATCGTGCCCGACCCGGTGCTGCTGTTCCGCTACTCCGCGCTGACCTTCAACGGCCACCGGATCCACTACGACCGCGACTACGCCACCCAGGTCGAGGGCTATCCGGGCCTGATCGTGCACGGCCCGCTGATCGCCACGCTGCTGGTGGACCTGCTGCGGCGCAACCTGCCCGAGGCGCGCGTTCGCCGCTTCGCGTTCAAGGCCCGGCGCCCGGTCTTCGACATCCACCGCTTCCAGGTCTGCGGGCGGCGCGAGGCCGACGATCGGGTCTCGCTCTGGACCCGCGACCACGAAGGTTTCCTGACCATGGAAGCCACCGCCGAACTGGACTGACCCGACGACATGAAACACACCCACACCGACCCGCACCAGGACATCCGCGACGCGGTCCGCGCGCTCTGCGCCGAATTCCCCGCCGAATACCACCGCAAGGTCGACGAGAAGCGCGGCTACCCCGCCGAATTCGTCGACGCGCTCACCCGGGCCGGCTGGATGGCCGCGCTGATCCCCCAGGAGTACGGCGGCTCGGGCCTCGGGCTGACCGAGGCCTCGGTGATCATGGAGGAGATCAACCGCGCCGGCGGCAACTCGGGCGCCTGCCACGGCCAGATGTACAACATGGGCACGCTGCTGCGCCACGGCTCGGCCGAGCAGAAGAAGCTCTACCTGCCGAAGATCGCCACCGGCGAGCTGCGCCTGCAGTCGATGGGCGTGACCGAGCCGACCACCGGCACCGACACCACGAAGATCAAGACCACCGCGGTGCGCAAGGGCGACCGCTACGTGGTCAACGGGCAGAAGGTCTGGATCTCGCGCATCCAGCACTCCGACCTGATGATCCTGCTGGCCCGCACCACGCCGCTCGCCGAGGTGAAGAAGAAGTCCGAGGGCATGTCGATCTTCATCGTCGACCTGCGCGAGGCGATCGGCAAGGGGCTCGAGGTCCGGCCGATCCTGAACATGGTCAACCACGAGACCAACGAGCTCTTCTTCGACAATCTCGAGATCCCGGCCGAGAACCTGATCGGCGAGGAAGGCAAGGGCTTCAAGTACATCCTCGACGGCCTGAACGCCGAGCGCACGCTGATCGCCGCCGAGTGCATCGGCGACGGCTACTGGTTCATCGACAAGGTCTCGAAGTACGCGAGCGAGCGGGTGGTGTTCGGCCGGCCCATCGGCCAGAACCAGGGCGTGCAGTTCCCGATCGCCGAGGCCTACATCGAGGTCGAGGCGGCCAACCTGATGCGCTGGAAGGCCTGCCAGCTGTTCGACGCGCACCAACCCTGCGGCGCCGAGGCGAACATGGCCAAGTACCTGGCAGCCAAGGCCTCGTGGGAAGCCGCCAACGCCTGCATCCAGTTCCACGGCGGCTTCGGCTTCGCCTGCGAGTACGACGTCGAGCGCAAGTTCCGCGAGACCCGGCTCTACCAGGTGGCGCCCATCTCCACCAACCTGATCCTCAGCTACGTGGCCGAGCACGTGCTCGGCATGCCGAGGTCCTTCTGATGGCGCGCCCGCTCGAAGGCACCACCGTCGTCACGCTCGAGCACGCGATCGCGGCGCCCTTCTGCACGCGCCAGCTCGCCGACCTGGGCGCGCGCGTGATCAAGATCGAGCGGCCCGGCGTGGGCGACTTCGCCCGCGCCTACGACACGCGGGTGCGCGGCCTGGCCTCGCACTTCGTCTGGACCAACCGGTCCAAGGAGAGCCTGTCGCTCGACCTCAAGCACCCGGAGGCCGGCGCCATCCTGTCGAAGCTGCTCGAAGGCGCCGACGTGCTGGTGCAGAACCTGGCGCCGGGCGCGGCCGCGCGCATGGGCCTGTCCTTCGACGCGCTGCACCCGAAGCACCCGCGGCTGATCGTCTGCGACATCTCCGGCTACGGCGCCGACGGACCCTACCGGGACAAGAAGGCCTACGACCTGCTGATCCAGAGCGAGTCGGGCTTCGTGTCGACCACCGGCACGCCCGAGGAACCGGCCAAGGCCGGCTGCTCGGTGGCCGACATCGCCGCCGGCATGTACGCCTACAGCAACGTGCTGGCCGCGCTGATCGAGCGCGGCCGCACCGGCCTGGGCAAGCGCATCGACGTGTCGATGCTCGAGAGCATGGTCGAGTGGATGGGCTTCCCGATGTACTACGCGTTCGACGGCGCGCCGCAGCCGCCGCGCGCCGGCGCCGCGCACGCCACGATCTATCCCTACGGCCCCTTCCCCACCGGCGACGGCAAGACGGTGATGCTGGGCCTGCAGAACGAACGCGAGTGGCAGGTGTTCTGCGACAAGGTGCTGGGCCGGCCGGCGCTGGCCGGCGACCCGCGCTTCGACACGACCGCCCGGCGCAACGAGGCTCGCGCGGCCCTGCGGACGATCATCGTCGAGGCCTTCGCGGCGCACGACGCTGCCGGCGTGCTGGCCCTGCTCGACACGGCCGGCATCGCCAACGCGCAGGT
>MEEC01000095.1 GCA_001724315.1 Lautropia sp. SCN 70-15
CGCAGATGGGCGGCGGCGATGCCGCGATGATCGAGGAGCTGCGCCGCCACTACGGGCTCGACCTGCCGGTGGCGGTGCAGCTCGGCAACTACCTGTGGCGGCTGGTCAGCTTCGACCTCGGCCATTCGGCGATCTACGGCAAGCCGGTCGTCGACGTGATCCTCGAGCGGCTGCCGGCCACGCTGCTGCTGATGGTCTCGGCGCTTTCCTTCGCGTTCGCCGCCGGCATGGCGCTGGGCGTGATCGCGGCGCGCCGGGTCAACAAGTGGCCCGACACCGCCATCTCCACCTTGGGCCTGGTCTTCTACGCCACGCCCTCGTTCTGGTTCGGCCTGATGGGCATCGTGGTGTTCGCGGTGCGGCTGGCCTGGCTGCCTCCGGGCGGCTTCGAGTCGATCGGCGCGGGCTACACGGGGCTTGCCCGGGTGCTCGACATCGCCCGCCACCTGCTGCTGCCCACGGTCACGCTCGCGCTGATCTTCCTGGCGATCTACCTGCGCATCATGCGCGCGTCGATGCTGGAGGTGCTCACGCTCGACTTCGTGCGCACCGCGCGCGCCAAGGGGCTCAACGAGACCGCGGTCGTGGTGCGTCACGTGCTGCGCAACGCGCTGCTGCCGATGGTCACGCTGATCGGCCTGCAGGCCGGCGCGATGCTGGGCGGCTCGGTGGTCGTCGAGAGCGTGTTCGCGCTGCCCGGGCTCGGGCGGCTGGCCTACGACTCGGTGGTCCAGCGCGACCTCAACACGCTGCTGGGCATCGTCTTCATCTCGGCGCTGCTGGTCATCGTGATCAACTTCGTTGTCGATCTCGCCTATGCCCGGCTCGACCCGCGCATCGGCACCGGGCACTGAGGCCATGGCCTTCCTTCGTCTGTACGTTCGAAACCCCGGCGCGGTGATCGGGCTGGTGCTGCTGGCGCTGGTCCTCGCGATGGCCGCCAGCGCCGACATGCTGTACCCGCGCGATCCGCTGAGCCTGGCGGGCCGGCCGCTGCAGTGGCCGTTCGCGACCGATCGCTTCCTGCTGGGGACCGACGCCTCGGGCCGCGACATTGCGGCGCAGATCTTCCACGGCGCGCGCATCTCGCTGCTGATCGGCTTCGTGGCCACGCTGGTCGCGATCGCGCTGGGCATCGTGGTCGGCGCGGTGGCCGGTTACTACGGCGGCTGGGTCGACAACCTGCTGATGCGGATCACCGAGGCCTTCCAGACCGTTCCGAACTTCCTGCTGCTGCTGGTGCTGGTGGCGGTGTTCGGCTCCGGACTGACCACGGTGATGCTGGCGATCGGCCTGGTCTCCTGGCCGGCGCCCGCCCGGCTCACCCGCGCCGAGTTCCTGTCGCTGCGCAATCGCGAGTTCGTCCAGGCCTGCCGCACCATCGGCCTGCGCGACGGCGCGATCATCTTCCGCGAGATCCTGCCCAATGCGATGCCGCCGTTGATCGTCTACGCCAGCGTGGTCATGGCGCTGGCCATCCTGATGGAGAGCGCGCTGGCCTTCCTGAACCTGTCCGATCCGAACGTGGCCTCCTGGGGCAACCTGATCGGCCACGGCCGCGGCGTGCTGCGCACCCAGTGGTACGTGTCGGCGATTCCCGGCGTGGCCATCCTGCTGACCGTGCTCGCGGTGTCGCTCGTCGGGCAGGGCCTGAACGACGCGCTGAACCCGCGCCTGAGGTCGCGATGAGCGCCGGGTCCGCATCCGGGGCGACGGCGGGCACCGGCGGCGCGCCGCTGCTGCGCGTTCGCGGCCTCGACGTCGCCTTGCCGCCGGGGGCGGATCGCGAGCACGCGATCCGCGGCCTCGACCTGGAATTGTCGGCCAACGAGATCCTCTGCGTGGTCGGCGAGTCCGGATCGGGCAAGTCGATGACAGCCAGCGCGCTGATGCGCCTGCTGCCCACCGGCGTGAAGGTCGTTGCCGGCGGCATCGAGTTCGACGGTCGCGACCTGCTCGCGCTCGACGAGGCGCAGATGCGCGAGGTGCGCGGCGCCCAGATCGCGATGGTCTTCCAGGAGCCGATGACCGCGCTCAACCCGCTGCGCACCGTGGGCGACCAGATCGGCGAGATGTTCCGCATCCACACCGATCTCGACGCCTCGGCCATCGAACGGAAGGTGCTGGCGCTGCTGGCCGAGGTCCGGATTCCCGACCCGGCGGCCTCGGCCCGTGCCTATCCGCACGAACTCTCCGGGGGCCAGAGGCAGCGCGCGATGATCGCGATGGCGCTCGCGCTCGAGCCGCGCATGCTGATCGCCGACGAGCCGACCACGGCGCTCGACGTGACCACCCAGGCCCAGATCCTGGCGCTGATCCGCGACCTGCAGCGCCGCAAGGGCACTGCCGTGCTCTTCATCACCCACGATTTCGGCGTGGTCGCCGAGATCGCCGACCGGGTCGCGGTCATGCAGCACGGCGTGCTGGTCGAGCAGGGGCCGGTCCGCGAGGTGCTGGAGTCGCCGCGCCATCCCTACACCCGGCAGCTGATCGCGGCGGTGCCGCCGCTCGCGCCTCCCCCTGCTCGGGAGGTCGGCGACGCGCCCGCGCTGGTGGTCGAGAACCTGGCCAAGACCTACCGGACGGGAGGCTTCCTGGGGCGCGGCGCGCGCGAGACGCGCGCGCTCGACGACGTGTCGCTGATGCTGCCGAAGGGCTCGACGCTGGGCGTCGTCGGCGAGTCCGGATCCGGCAAGTCCACGCTGGCGCGCTGCATCGTCCGGCTGCTCGATCCCGACGCCGGCCGGATCCGGATCGGCGACGTGGACCTGGCCGCGATGTGGCGGCGCGAGTTGCGCTCGGCCACGCAGCGGGTGCAGATGGTGTTCCAGGATCCCTTCGCCTCGCTGAATCCGCGACGGCGGGCCGGCGACCTGGTCGCGCAGGGACCGGTGGCGCACGGCGTGCCGCGCGCGCGGGCCCTTGCCAAGGCTCGCGAGCTGTTCGAGCTCGTCGGGCTGGATCCCAACGCGGTCGACCGCTATCCGCACGAGTTCTCGGGCGGCCAGCGCCAGCGGATCGGCCTGGCCCGCGCGCTGGCGCTGGAGCCCGAGATCCTGGTGGCCGACGAACCGGTGTCGGCGCTCGACGTGTCGGTGCAGGCGCAGGTGTTGAAGCTGCTGGCCGACCTGAAGTCGCGCCTCGGGCTGTCGATGATTTTCGTCACCCACGACCTGCGGGTCGCCGCGCAGATCTGCGACCGCGTCGCAGTCATGCAATACGGCCGGGTGGTCGAGACCGGCCCCGCGGCCGAAGTCTTCACCGAGCCGCGCCACGAATACACGCGCGCGCTGATCGACGCGATCCCCGGGCGGCACTGGTCCGAGCGCGTCGCCGCGGAGGCAGCGCTTGCCCCGCAAACCCTTCCCCCGCCGAAGGAGGCGATCGATGAGCGATGACAAGCAGGCCCGGCCCGCGATGCCGGCCCATCCCGAGAACCTGTCGATGCTCGCCAAGCGGCGCATCGAGGCCGAGATCCTCGGTCACGTCTATCAGGTGCTGAAGGCCAGCCACGGCAAGGAGGTCGCGATGAAGACGGTTGGCGACGCCGTTCGCCGGTCGGCGATCGAGCAGGCCCAGCGCTTCGCTGCGGAAACGGAGCAGGGCACCTCGCTGCAGCACTTCGTGGACATGAGCAAGCTCTGGCAGAAAGAGGACGCGCTGAAGATCGAGGTGCGCCGCAAGACCGACACCGAGTACGACTTCGACGTGGTCCGCTGCCGCTACGCCGAGATGTATCGCGAGATGGGCCTCGGCGAGATCGGGCACTTGCTGTCCTGCCAGCGCGACGGTAGCTTCTGCGAAGGCTACGACCCGAAGCTCAAAATGAAGCGCACGCAGACTATCATGCAGGGCGCGAGCCACTGCGACTTCCGCTACACCTACGAGGACGAAGACGAGTCCGGGTCCGGGTCCGCCCGGCGAGGGACCTGAACATGGCCTTCGTTCCGCACCCGGTTTCCGAGGCGCTGGCCGGTGCCTGTTTTGCCCCGGACTATGCGAGCGCGCGGGCCCGCTTCCTGGCCGCGGCCGCGCGCGCCGGCGCGCGAGTCGACGTCTTCGTCAACGACGTGGCCACCGGGCCGGGAGGCGGCTCGCTGACGACCGACGTGGCAGTGCTCGGCCCGGCCGATGCGCCGGCCGCACTGATGCTGGTCAGCGGCACGCACGGCCCCGAGGGCTTCGTCGGTTCGGCCGCGCAGGTCGCGCTGCTCGACGCGATCGCGACCGGCGCGCCCTTGCCGCCGGTGCGCATCGTGCTCGTTCACGCGATCAATCCCTACGGCTTTGCGCACATCACGCGGACCACCGAGAACAACGTCGACCTGAACCGGAACTTCATCGACTGGTCGGCGGGCGCGCCAGGCAACCCGGCTTACGTCGAGCTGCACGCGGCGCTGTGCCCGTCGGTGTGGACGCCCGAGGCGCTCGCCGCGGCCGATGCGGCGCGAACCGACTGGATCGGGCGCAATGGCCAGGACGCCTTCGTCGACATGACCAGCCGCGGGCAGTACACGCACGCCGATGGCCTGAACTACGGGGGAACCGGGCCCGAGTGGTCGAACCTCACGCTCGAGGCGATCGTTCGCCGGCACTTGTCCGCCGCCGCGCGAATCGCGCTGATCGACTGGCACACCGCGCTCGGCGAGCGCGGACAGCCTTTCTTCCTGTGCTTCAACGATCCCGGAGGTCCGGGCTGGGAGCGCGCCTGCGACTGGTGGGGCCGCGATCAGGTCGAGACCCGCGGTGGCTTCGGCGGCGCGGCCCGCCCGAAATACACCGGCCTGCTGTTCCACGGCGTGCAGCGCTACGCTGCCCAGGCCGATGTGACCGGCGCGGTCATCGAGTTCGGCACCGTGGACATGGACGAAGCGCGGCGGGCGCTGCAGGCCGACCGCTGGCTGCGCTTCGGCCACGGGGCGGCAACCGATTCGCGACGCGCCGCCCTGCGCGAGCAGGTGCGCGAAGCCTTCTCGCCGCAGTCGCTGGCCTGGCAGCGAAGCGTGCTGGGCCACGCGATCGGGATCCAGCACGCCACGCTGGCCGGGCTGGCCGCCTGGCCTTAGAGCGCGTCGGCCGCGAAGTCAGCCAGCCGCGAGCGCTCGCCGCGCTGCAGGGTCACGTGGCCCGCGTGCGCCCAGCCCTTGAAGCGGTCGACCACGTAGGTCAGGCCCGACGAGCCCTCGGTCAGGTAGGGCGTGTCGATCTGCGCGATGTTGCCCAAACAGACCACCTTGGTGCCGGGGCCGGCGCGCGTGACCAGGGTCTTCATCTGCTTGGGCGTCAGGTTCTGCGCCTCGTCGACGATCAGGAACTTGTTGATGAAGGTGCGCCCGCGCATGAAGGACATGGCCTTGACCTTGACCCGGCTGCGAATCAGGTCGTTGGTGGTGCTGCGTCCCCACTCGCCGGCGCCGCCGTCGGTCTGGTTGAGCACCTCGAGGTTGTCCTCGAGCGCGCCCATCCAGGGCTGCATCTTCTCTTCCTCGGTGCCCGGCAGGTAGCCGATGTCCTCGCCGACCGGCACGGTGGCGCGGGTCATGATGATGTCGGTGTAGCGCCGGGTCTCGAGCACCTGCACCAGGCCGGCGGCCAGCGCCAGCAGCGTCTTGCCGGTGCCCGCCTGGCCGAGCAGGGTCACGAAGTCGATCTCGGGGTCCATCAGCAGGTTGAGCGCGAAGTTCTGCTCGCGATTGCGCGCGGTGACGCCCCAGACCGCGTTCTTCAGGTGGCCGTAGTCGCGCAGCGTCTGCAGCACCGCCGTGCGCCCGGCGATCTCCTTGACCTTGGCGGTCAGCGGCAGCTCGCCGTCGGACCAGACGAACTGGTTGAGCAGCAGCGAGGACACCAGCGGGCCGGTGATCCGGTAGAAGGTCTGCCCGCCCTGCTGCCACGACTCGACGCCCTTGCCGTGCCGCTCCCAGAAGTCGGCCGGCAGCTGGAGCGTGCCGGCGTAGAGCAGGTCGGTGTCCTCGATGACCTGGTCGTTGAAGTAGTCCTCCGCGGGCAGGCCCATGGTCCGGGCCTTGATCCGCATGTTGATGTCCTTGGACACCAGCACGACCTTGCGCTCGGGGTGCTGGTCCTGCATGGCGCGGACCACGCCGAGGATCTGGTTGTCGGCCTTGCCCATGGGCAGGCTGGCCGGCAGTATCGAGGCCACCGCCTGCGTCTGGAAGTAGAGCCTGCCGGTGGCTTCCTTGCTTCCGAGCGCCGACAGCGGGATGCCGTCGTCGATGTCGCCGTCGACCGTGGCGATCATCTCGTCGAGCGCGCGGCTGACCTGCCGCACGTTGCGCGAGACCTCGGACATCCCCTTCTTGTGGTGGTCGAGCTCCTCGAGCACCATCATCGGCAGGAAGACGTCGTGCTCGGCGAAACGGAACAGGCTGCTCGGGTCGTGCATCAGCACGTTGGTGTCGAGCACGAAGAGCCGCGGCGACTCGGCCGATTGCCGCTTGCGGCGATTGCGGGCCGCTGGCGCCAGGGCAGGCATTGCGGCGGGCTGCACGCTCGCCGGCGGCCTTGCGCTTGCCGCGGGCGGGGCGGCCGGCGCCGCCGGCGCGGCCCGCGCCACGACCGGTTCCGCTTGCATCGAGGGCGCCGCGGCCTCGACCAGTGCGGCTTCGGCGGGATGCGCCACCGCTTCGGTCTTCTTGGCGCGAGGGCGCGTCGCGCGCGCCCGCGTTGCGGTGCTCAGGTCGATCAGCGTGGCGGGTCGGGTAGGCGGCTTGGGAAGCGGCATGATGTCGAGGACGGCGAGGCCGTGCAGGGAGGAGAGGCGGTCAGATCGAGCGGACGAAGTCGAGGACTTCGTCGGCGTGGCCGGGGACTTTCACGCCGCGCCACTCGCGGGCCAGCGTGCCGTCGGCGCCGATCACGAAGGTGGACCGCTCCACGCCGCGGACCTGCCGGCCGTACATGTTCTTCATCTTCATGACGTCGAACAGCTCGCAGAGCGCTTCGTCGGGATCGGAGATCAGCTCGAAGGGCAGCGCATGCTTCGCGCGGAAGCCTTCGTGCGACTTCAGGCTGTCGCGCGAAACGCCGACGATCGTTGCGCCGGCCTTCTCGAACGCGTCGATCCGGTCGCGAAAGTCGATGCTCTCGTTCGTGCAGCCCGGCGTGTTGTCCTTCGGGTAGAAATACAGGACGAGCTTGCGGCCCTTCGTCGAGGACAGCGAGAACTCGCCGCCCGTGGACGCCGCCCTGAAATCGGGCAGCCGCTGGCCAATGGTCACGCTCAATCGCACCTCCTTGGGTCGGCCCGGCCGCGTGCCGGGCGAGGGTCTCGGTTCACATTAACACAGGCGGATTGCAGGCAGGATTCATGCCCGCGGAGGCGCGCCGCGCGCTGCCGGTCCGGGTGTCAATCGGGCAGGAGCGCCGCCAGGACCCTGCGGCCCTCGGCCATCAGGATGTTGTAGGTGCGGCAGGCGGCGTGCGTGTTCATGACGTCGACGCCGACGCCGGCGGCCGTCAGCGGCGCGGTCAGGCGGGGGTGGGGAAATCGCTGCTTCTGCCCGGTGCCGAGCAGCACGAGCTCGGGCGCCCGGGCAAGCAGCGACTCGAAATCCGCGGCAGAAAGCGTCTCGAAGCGCTGCGCCGACCAGGCGACGACGTCGCCCTCGGGCATGACCACCACGGCGCCATCGAAGCGCCGGCGGTTGATCTCGATCCAGTCCGGCCCGTAGGCTGTTACGGTGTTCAGCGGCGACGGCATGTCGGCATGCAGCTTCATCGGGTTCCGTCCATGCGGTTCGCGCTCGGGTTCCAGGTCAGGTTCGCGCTCAGGTAACTCACTGAAAATGTTACATTAATGGGCTCAGCGGAGTCCAACATGAATTCTCGACGCGAGTTTTCGCGAATCAAGCGCCTGCCCCCCTACGTGTTCAACATCACGGCCGAGCTCAAGATGGCCGAGCGGCGGCGCGGCGAAGACATCATCGACATGAGCATGGGCAACCCCGACGGCCCCGCTCCGCAGCACATCATCGACAAGCTGGTCGAGGCCTCGCAGCGTCCGCACACGCACGGCTACTCGGTGTCCAAGGGCATCCCGCGGCTGCGCAAGGCCATCTCGGACTGGTACAAGCGCCGCTACCAGGTCGACATCGATCCCGAGACCGAGGCGATCGTCACCATCGGCTCCAAGGAAGGCATCGCGCACCTGATGCTCGCCACCCTCGACCGTGGCGACACGGTGCTGGTGCCCAACCCCAGCTACCCGATCCACATCTACGGCGCGGTGATCGCCGGCGCCGAGACCATCCCGGTGCGCATGACGCCCGGTGTCGATTTCCTCGAAGAGCTCGAGCGCGCGGTCCGCGAGACCTCGCCCAAGCCGAAGATGATGATTATCGGCTTCCCGAGCAATCCCACCGCCAAGTGCGTCGACCTCTCCTTCTTCGAGCGTGTGGTCGAGCTCGCGAAGGAGCACGACATCATCGTCGTGCACGATCTCGCCTACGCCGACATCGTGTTCGACGACTACCGCGCGCCCTCCATCATGGAAGTCCCCGGCGCGCGCGATGTGGCGGTCGAGTTTTTCACGATGAGCAAGAGCTACAACATGGCCGGCTGGCGGATCGGCTTCATGGTCGGCAATGCCGAGCTGGTCGGCGCGCTCGCGCGCATGAAGAGCTACCACGACTACGGCACCTTCACGCCGATCCAGGTCGCGGCGATCGCGGCGCTCGACGGTCCGCAGGACTGCGTCGAGGAGGCCCGCCAGAAGTACCAGCTGCGCCGCAACGTGCTGGCCCGCGGCCTGCAGGAGGCCGGCTGGGATGTCGAGGTGCCGCGCGCATCGATGTACATCTGGGCGCAGATCCCCGAGCCTTACCGCGCCTTGGGCTCGCTCGAGTTCGCCAAGAAGCTGCTGATCGAGGCCAAGGTGGCGGTGTCGCCAGGCATCGGCTTCGGCGAGTTCGGCGACGACCACGTGCGGTTTGCGTTGATCGAGAACGAACACCGGATTCGGCAGGCCGTGCGGGGCATCAAGGAGATGTTCCGCAAGGACGGGTTGATCAAGGTCGCGGCCTGAGCTCTCGCACGCGCGGCGTCTGCGCGCGACGGGGCCGGGCCAGGAACCTCGTCGAGTCGCTCCCCGATACTCGCTTGGTCGACGAG